>CALJZV010000091.1 GCA_937983475.1 uncultured Verrucomicrobiales bacterium | reverse complement strand
TTGAAGATGTAATCGGCTGGTACGTCTTTGTGAAACAGGTCGCTCATGGAGTTCACAAAGATCATGCGCGAGGTGCCCCAGCGGAGCGGGTCGCCCAGCTTCTCGGGGACAATGCGCAGGTCGAAACCCTGCTCGAATGGATGGCCGGGCACGCCGCGAAAGCGTTCGGCGAATGTCTCGGCGTAGCAGTGCAGGCAGCCGGGGCTGATTTTGGTGCATCCGCGGACGGGGTTCCACGTTGCGTCTGTCCATTCGATTTTGGATTTGTCGCTCACAGGAGGATATCTTTGCATGGACTCTAGGACAAAAGCTGTCCAAGGCGAATTCTTTTCAGAGCAATTCTCGTTGGCCTTTCTCGTCGGTCTTTAGGATTTTTAACCAGAAACTTTCACCAAGCGGATGGCGGCTGAACAACGTAAACCGGTAATAAGGATTGTTTTCAGGAATCGAAACGTGCCGGGTTCCAATGAAATTTTCTCCACTCTGAAATTTGTCGCAGAAGTATTCGACGGCCAGCCGCCCGAATTCATTGGCTTCCTTGTTATCCCAAGCGTGCCAGGCCTGGTCACCCAGAAAATTATCGAGTGCTGTTTGTCCGCTTTTGGATTTCCGATATTGCGGCGCATTCCAGACAATGCCCAACCGATGCTGGATGGTGACAAGTAGGTCAATCCTTGGATTTGCCGCCAACTTTTTCATGGCTGAGAGTGGCACTTGCGAAATTCCAGTAGGATCAATAAACGCAACGACCAGGGTGTAGCTGTCGAATTTTAGCCGTTCTGATTCAACGACATTGATCCAACTGTCCGGAATAATTTTGATTCTCTTTTCCTTCGGGTGCCCCACCACGCGCTTGCGCAGCGCTTCAACCAGATTCGGCTCTGCTTCAATGAAAATGTATTCCGAAAAATCGTAATTAAGCGCGACAAATGGTGATCCCGGAAACTCCTCGCCAGCTTCCTCGATCTTGCAGCGACCTGGGCCAGCCATGACATCAAGGTAAACAAGCTTGAACTTGTCGCGCATCGAAACAGTAGTGATGCCGCAATAATTGGCCAGATAATGATGCTTTCGCTTTGCCCAAACGCCGCTGTTACGCGCAGGCAGGCCATCACTTGCAATTAAGTAAAGAGGCTTTTCCATAATTTGAATCGCTTTCCCGGGCTACAACTTGTGCGTGCTTTTACTACAACCGCCGGAATGGATCTGGTGCGCGCCCGGCGTCGCGCGATAGTGCCCGCATGGCGAATGATGCGGCAACCCCGTTTTTCCAATTTGCGCGGCGGTCGCGCAGCAATTCACTGCGCTGGCAGCGCCAGTTTGATGACGGTGCCTTTGCCGGGTTTGGACTGGATTTTGATGGCGCCGCGATGGGCCTCGACAATCTTGCCGACAATGGCCAGGCCCAGGCCGGTGCCCTTGGCCTTGGTGGTGCTCAACAGCGAGGCGAATGCGCGGCGCCGCAACTCCTCGGACATCCCTTCGCCGGTGTCCTTGAATTCAATTTCCACGCGGGAGGGCGCGGTTTCATTTTTTGACAAGGACGCCAAGCGCGTGGTGATGGTCAGTTGTCCGCCGTCGGGCATTGCCTCGACGGAGTTGAGGGTGAGGTTGAGGAAGACCTGCTCCAGTTGGGTGGCGTCGCCAAGCACCGGGGGCAGGTCGGGTGCCAGTCGGCGCACGAGGGTGATGTTTTGGTTGCGCAGCTTGTGGCGAATTAAAAGGCCTAGGTCGTCAATCAGCTCGTTGACCAGCACCGGGGCCAGTTGCGGCTCGGAGGTGCGGGCAAAGGCCAAAATCTGTTCAACGATGCGGTTGAGATGGTCCATTTTTTCGCGGAGGATTTCCGCGTCGCGGCAGCGCGGGTCGCCCGGCTCGAACCGGAGGTCCAGCGAGTGGAACATCATTTTCATCACCGTGAGCGGGTTGCGGATTTCGTGGGCGACTTCGGCGGCCAGCAGCCCGAGTGCGGAGAGCTTTTCATTTTGCCGCAACTGCTCTTCCACATCCACAATGCGCTCGTAAAGGCGAGCTTTCTCGATGGCCAGGCCGGAAAGCTCGGCCAGCGCGGCCAGAATCTTTATTTCCTCATTGGAAAAATTATACGGCTCGCCCTTGTACACATTCAGCGCGCCGATGGCCTGTCCTCCGAACACCAGTGGCACGCTCAGGAGCGACACCAATCCCTCGCCGCGGGCGATTTCGACATTCTGATAGCGGCCCGAGGCCTGGACATTGTCCAGTTGCAGCGGTTTCTGTCGCCGGACGACGGTGCCGACGAAACTTTCCTCCAGGCTGAGCCGTGGCTTGCGCAGGTAGGCTTCGCCGGCCCCGAAACTGGCCTGCAAATCCAGCCATTGTCCCGAGTCGTCGAGCAGCAGCAACGAGCACATTTTGGCCTCCATCAGCCGGCTGGCCTCGCGGGCGACGACGTTCAGAGCTTCGTCGAGGTTGAGGGTGGAATTGATGGTCTGGCCGACGTGGACCAGGGTTTCAAAGAGGCGGGCCTTGAGGCGGAGCTGCTCGTAGAGCCAGCTTTTTTGAATGACGCTTGCGGCGTGCGAGGCCAGTTCCTGGAGGAGTTCGAGGTCGGATTGGGTAAAGGTGTTTTCGCGGGTTGAATCCACGTTGATGACCCCGCGCACCTCGCCGTTGAGCCGGAGCGGCACGGCCAGCTCGGAGCGGATTTCCGGCCGCAGCATGATGTAGCGCGAATCGTTGCGAACATCGCCGCAAAGGACAGGCTCTCCCGTTTTAGCCACCCAGCCGGTGAGCCCTTCGCCCAGGCGCAATTTGATGGCGGCGGCGCTGGAGGGAAGGCCGGTGGACGCTTCAATCTCCAGAAAGCCGGTGTTGGGATTGACCAGCACGATGGAGCCGCTGGAGGCGCGCATGAGCCGGACCGCTTCGCTGAGAATCAGCCGAAACGCCTCGGCGGAATCCAGCGCGGACTGGATGACATTGCTGACCTGATAGAGCAGGGAAAGGCGCTCGTAACGCTGCTGAAGGTCGGCTGGTGTGTCCGGTGGCACCGGGCGAGTGTCTAATGCGATGGGCAAAGTTTCAAGTTTTGGGCGTTGCTTGTGGAGGCGGGCTGTTTTTTTAAGGAGGAGAAAAACCATTTCTAATCAGACTCATTAATCAGACCTAATTCGTGAAAAATTTCACAAACTACGCTTGCGGGGAATCCCTGATGCCGCTAAACATCGGCTGACGCAGCAACAGGCGCGCTTATTCAGTTGGGTGAATTGGATTTGAGAATTTGATGAACTGAATAAGCCGGTTGCGAGGCAATCAGGAGACGCGCGGCGGTGAAACCGCGCTGACCCTTTGGAAACGAGCATTTAAATGTCAGACATTTTTCCCAAGTGGACCAATCGGCTTCCGCTGAAAATCGCCATCGGCGCCCTGCTGGTGGCGGGCGCGGCGACTGCTGGCATCACCTACTATTTCACCCCTAAATAAACCCGTGTGGGCTACCAACCGGTCCAGCCGGTGGCCTTTTCCCATGAGATTCACGCCGGTCAGTTGGGAATTGACTGCCGTTACTGCCATGATGGGGTGGAAAAATCGTGGTATTCCAATGTGCCGGCCGCCTCGGTCTGCATGAACTGCCATAATCAGGTGCTCAAGGAGGATCCGCGTTTGGAATTAGTTCGGGAAAGCGCGGCGACCGACAAGCCGATTCCCTGGGTGCAGATTCACAAGACGCCCGATTACGTTTACTTCAACCATGCCGTCCATGTGAACCGCGGCGTCAGTTGCGTGGAGTGCCATGGCAAGGTCAACCACATGGAGGAAGTGCAGCAGGCCAAGCCGTTCAGCATGGCCTGGTGCCTGGAGTGCCATCGCCATCCGGAGCAGCGCGTCAGGCATCCGGACGACGTTTACAACCTGGATTTGCAGATTTCACCCGACGAGCAGAAGAAAAAAGGAGCCAAGTTTGTTCACGACTTTAACATTCAGTCGCTTGAAAATTGCTCGGCCTGTCACCGATGAAAACCATTCCACCTTCATGTCCTGAGCCGGAAGTCGGCGCGAAATACTGGCGCAGCCTTGATCAATTGGCTGACACCCCTGAATTTCGCCAATGGGTGGAGCGCGAATTCCCGTCCGGCGCCAGTGAGTTCAATGACCCGGTTTCCCGGCGTCATTTTGCCAAAATCATGTCGGCCTCGTTCATGCTGGCCGGTTTGGGCCTGGCCGGTTGCCGGAAGCCTGAAGAGCATATTTTGCCTTTTTCCAAGAAGCCCCAGGGGTATGTCCACGGGGTGCCGCAGTTCTATGCGACGGCCCGTCCCACGCGGAGCAGCGCGGTGCCGTTGTTGGTCAAGTCCCATGACGGGCGGCCCATCAAAGTTGAGGGAAACCCCAAGATTCCCGGTGGAAACGGCGGGACCGACACCTACACCCAGGCGTCCATCCTGAATTTGTACGATCCGGACCGCGCCATGCGGTTTGCCAAAGGTGGGGCCACAGCCTCCCGCGACGAGGCATTTGCTTATTTGTCGGAAACCTCAGCCAAGTTTGCCGCTAATGGCGGCGCGGGGCTGGCTTTCCTGGTGGAGCGCAGCAGTTCTCCCTCGCGCGAGCGTCTGCAAAAGGCGATTGCCGCCAAGTTTCCCAAGGCCAAGTGGCATGTGTTTGAGCCGGTGGACTTGGACATTCACCGCAAAGCCGCCACGCTGGCTTGCGGGCGGGGCGTCCGGCCCGATTACCGGTTTGAGAATGCCCGCCGCATTGTGTCGCTCGACTGCGACTTCATCGGTGCCGAGCAGGAGGCCTACCGTTACATTCGGGGCTTTGCCAATGGCCGAAAGCTTTCCAGCCCCAATGACGAAATCAACCGCCTGTATGTCATTGAAGGGCTGTTCAGCCTGACGGGCACCAACGCCGACCATCGATTGCGCGTGGCGCCCAGCCATGTGGTTTGCGCGACAGCCCGGTTGCTCCAGGAAATCGCCGGCGGTGACGCCGGATCCCATGTGCAGCGGTTGGCGGCGGAGTTCAAGGGCGATGCCAAATGGATTGTTGAATGTGCCAAGGACCGGAGGTCTTCTGAAAAGCAAGGGAAGTCCCTGATTCTGGCGGGGCATCAGCAGCCGCTGGAAGTGCATTGGATGGCGTTGGCCATCAACCAGGCATTGGGCAACCTCGGCAGCACCGTTGCGATGCTGCCAGCGCCGATTGTCAAGGAAGGCTCCATCGAGGACTTGGCTGCGTCGTTGAATGCGGGCCAGGTGGACACCTTGGTCATGCTGGGGGTCAATCCCGCTTACACCGCTCCCGTTGACTTGGAATGGTCCAAGGCTCAGGCCAAGGCCAAAGCCGTCATCCGCTGGGCGTATTATGAGGACGAGTCGGCCGCTGGGGTAACCTGGCATTTGCCGGCGGCGCACTACCTTGAATCGTGGGGAGACGCCCGTTCCGGGGACGGCACACTCGTCCCGGTTCAGCCGCTCATCGAGCCTCTTTTCGGCGGGGTGACCGATTTGGAAGTGTTGGCGCGCCTGGCAGGATTGGATGTCACCAAGCCTTATGAGATTGTTCGGGAAACTTTCGGCGGCCTGATAAGCAATGGAAACTTCGAGGAAAACTGGAAAAAATTCCTCCACACCGGATTCTGGCCGGGCAGCGCGCTGAAACCGGTCAAGGCAGCGGTCAACCTGGATCAGGTCAATGACAAGCTTGCCACTGCGACCGTGGCGCCCCTGCCTTCAACACAACAGTTGGAAGTGATTTTCCACCGCGACAACAAGGTGGATGATGGTCGCTACAACAACAACGGCTGGCTTCAGGAACTGCCCGATCCCATCACCAAAATGACGTGGGAAAATGTCATTTTGATGAGCCCCAAAACCGCCAAGGCACTGGGCTTGGAAATCAAGAACCGCGAGAACAACCAGTTGTTTGTTCCGGTGGTGAAAATCCAAGTCAACGGCAAGGAGATTGAAGGGCCAGCCTGGACACAACCCGGCCAGGCCGACAACACTGTCGCGCTGGCCTTGGGTTACGGCCGCAACAAGACCGGTCGCGTGGGCCATGGCAGCGGTTACGATGCCTACCAGGTGCGCGTGGCGGCCACGCCGCATATCGCGACCGGAGCCAAATTGTCGGACACGAAGAAAACTCACGGTTTGGCCACCACCCAGGACCACTGGGCCATGGAGGGGCGTCCGATTGTCCGCGAAGCCAATCTCAAGCAGTATCAAGAGCATCCGAATTTTGCGCGGTTCATGAATCTGGAGGAGCCGCCCATTGTTCAGTCCATGTATCCCAATCCCTTGGATGCGCGCAAAAAAGACGCGTTGCACCAATGGGGCATGGTGATTGACCTCAATGCCTGCGTGGGATGCAGCGCCTGTTCCATTGCCTGCCAGAGCGAAAACAACATTCCCATTGTCGGCAAGGAGCAGGTCACCCGTCATCGGGAAATGCACTGGCTGCGCATTGACCGTTATTTCACCAGCGATCCGAAGCTGCCGGAGGACCAGAAGGTTGACGATCCGCAGGTCGTCATGCAGCCGATGCTTTGCCAGCACTGCGAAGCCGCGCCGTGCGAAAATGTTTGCCCGGTCAACGCGACTGTTCACGACGAGGAAGGGTTGAACCTCATGGTTTACAACCGCTGCGTCGGCACGCGTTACTGCTCAAACAACTGCCCGTACAAGGTTCGCCGCTTTAATTTCTTCGACTACAACAAGCGCACTCCGGAGCAATTAAAAGGGCCGTTCTATCCCAACCCGGTCACCGGCGAGGTGGCGGGCGAATGGGGCGTGACCCAATGGCTGAAGGACCCTGCCCAGGGCTACCGCACCGGGGACGAGTGGGACTTGCTCAAGATGTCCAAGAACCCGGACGTCAGCGTGCGCATGCGCGGCGTCATGGAAAAATGCACCTTCTGTGTGCAGCGCCTGGAGCAGGCCAAGATTTCCAAAAAGATTAAGGCTGGCGCCTCGGGCGATGTTCGCCTCAAGGAAAGCGAAGGCAACATCCCGCAGACCGCCTGCCAGCAGGCCTGCCCCGCCGGAGCCATCGTCTTTGGCGACGTGTCCGACCCGCAAAGCCAGGTGTCGCAGCAAAAGGCGAACAGCCGCGACTACGCGGTGCTGGAGTTTCTGTTGACCAAGCCGCGCCTGACTTACCTGGCCAAGGTGCGCAATCCCAATCCTGAAATGCCGGACTACCGGGAATACCCGTTGTCGGTGGAAGAATATTCGAAGGCAGCCCATGCAAATCCGTTTGAAAGCCACAGCGGCGCTCCCGCCGCCGATGGCAAAGGCCACGAAGCGCACGGCAGCAAGAAAGGAGCGCACTAATGGCTGAGAACGCAAACAGTCTGAATGTCGCCCCGCCGCCGCGCGAATTGCAACGCGAGCCGCTGGTCGCCAACAACCGCAGCATCGGCTGGATTTCCGACGCGGTGGCCGGAGTCATTGAGGGCAAGACTCCCAAGTGGTGGTGGTGGGCCTTTGTTCCCAGCGTGCTGCTGATGAGCCTTCTGGGCTGGATGATTCTTTATCTCATGGTGACGGGCGTCGGTGTTTGGGGCCTGGGCCATCCGGTCATGTGGGGCTGGGCGATCATCAACTTCGTTTGGTGGATCGGTATCGGCCATGCCGGAACGCTGATCTCCGCCATCTTGTTTTTGCTTCGTCAGAAGTGGCGCACATCCATCAACCGCGCTGCCGAGGCCATGACCATTTTCGCGGTCATGTGCGCGGGCATTTTCCCGTTGATTCACATTGGCCGTATCTGGCTGGGTTGGTGGCTCTTCCCGATTCCCAACGCCAACGGCATCTGGCCGCAGTTCCGATCCCCGTTGATGTGGGACGTGTTCGCGGTCTCCACCTACTTCACCGTGTCCTTGCTGTTCTGGTACATGGGGCTGATTCCTGACCTCGCCGTGATGCGCGACCGTTCCAAGACCAAGCCGCGCAAATTCCTCTATGGGTTGTTCTCGCTCGGTTGGACCGGCTCGAACCGCCACTGGAGCAATTACGAGAAGGCATATTTGCTGCTGGCCGGTCTTTCGACGCCGCTGGTGCTCTCGGTGCATTCCATCGTGTCGTTGGACTTCGCGGTGTCGCAGTTGCCCGGTTGGCACACGACGATCTTCCCCCCTTATTTCGTTGCGGGCGCCATTTTCTCCGGGTTCGGCATGGTCATGACCCTGCTGGTGCCGCTGCGCACCATGCTCAAGCTACAGGACATCATTACGGTCCGGCACATTGAACTGATGTGCAAAGTGACCCTGGCGACCGGGTCCATCGTGGGCTACGCCTACGGCATGGAGTTGTTCATCGCCTGGTATAGCGGCAGCCCCTACGAGCGCTTCGCCTTCCTGAACCGCGTCGAAGGGCCGTATGCCTGGGGTTACTGGCTGATGATTTTCTGCAACGTGGTCGTGCCCCAGGCTTTCTGGTGGAAACGCATCCGCACCAACATGCTGATCGTGTTCATCCTGTCCATCTTCGTGAACATCGGCATGTGGTTTGAGCGCTTTGTCATCGTGGTCATCTCGCTGCACCGCGATTTCCTGCCCTCGAACTGGGGTTATTACGCGCCCACGCCGATTGACATCATGACGTATTTGGGGACGTTCGGGTTGTTTTTCACCCTGTTCCTCTTGTTCCTGCGGTTTGTGCCGCTCATTGCCATTGCTGAAGTCAAGGGCGTGACGCCGCAGGCCGACCCGCATCACCCGGCGGGCGGCGCGAAAGGAGGTCATCACTGATGGCTCACACACCGACACCTTACGGAATGCTCGCCGAGTTTGAAACGGCGGCAGATGTGCTGCACGCGGCGGAAAAAGTCCGCGACAAAGGATACACCCGCTGGGATGTGTTCACGCCCTTCCCGATACACGGCATGGACCAGGCGATGGGGCTGAAGAACTCCAAGGTCGGTTATTTCTCCTTTATTGGCGGCGTGACGGGTTACACCACCGGCATGCTGATGATCTGGTGGATGAACGCCTACGATTATCCAATCATTATCGGCGGCAAGCCCATGTTCAGCCCGTTTGGCGCATTCCCGCCTTCATACGAATTGACCATTTTGCTGGGCGCATTCGGCGCGCTGTTCGGCATGCTGTTCCTCAACCGCCTGCCGCGCCTGCATCATCCCTTGCTCAAGAACGCCCGGTTCAAGCTGGCGACGCATGACCGCTATTTCATCGCCATTGAGACGAGTGACCCGAAATACTCGGAAACAGAAATCCGCAAGTTGCTGGAATCGGCCGGCAGCAAGCACATCGAACTGGTGGAGGAATAATGCGCTACTTTCTGCTTGGATTTCTTCTCCTGTGCGTGGCGGTGGTGGCGGTTGCCGGATTCCGCGGCGGCGTATCCCGCAAGCCCCCCATTGAATTGATCCCGGACATGGACCGCCAGCCTAAGCTGCGTCCACAGGCCGCTTTTAATTTCTTTCCAGACAAGCGCAGTTCGCGTTTGCCGGTCGCTGGTACCATCGCCCAAAGCGAGCCGCTGATGGTCAATTGCAAACCCGTTTACCCGTTTGAGGAACATCCGGTCAACACTGGCCGTGAAACCGGTTCCACCAATTGGGTTGAGACGATTCCGGTGGCGGTGACTGAATCACTGCTCAGCCGCGGACAGGAACGCTATGCCATCAGTTGCCTGCCGTGCCACGGCGGGCAGGGCGATGGAAAAGGAATCACTTCCAAGTTTGGCATGGCTGTTGTGGCCAACCTCCATGACCAGCGCATCGTGCGCCAGGCGGACGGGGAAATTTACAACACCATCACGCATGGCAAGAACCTGATGGGCGGCTACGGCGCCAACATCTCGATTGAGGACCGTTGGGCCATCACCGCATACGTTCGCGCCCTGCAACGCAGCCGGCTGGGTTCGGTGGATGATGTTCCCGCGGATCAACGCGCCAAATTGCCCGGTGTGCCGCCTTCTGGAGCCAAATAATTATGAGTTCGCACGCGACCACTTTAGATTCGAGCGCGAGTCCGAGCCTGAATGTTTCCAGGTTCCGGAATATCCCTTACATTTTGATTGGGTTGGGGCTGGTGGGCGGCTTGATTGGGCTGTTCATCAATCCCAAGCAGTTCGCCTTCTCTTACCTGCTGGCCTATGTCTTTTTCTTCAGCCTGTGCGCGGGTTCTCTGTTCCTGGTTTTGATCCATCATTTGTTTGATGCCGCGTGGTCGGCCCCGATTCGCCGCTTTGTCGAGCATCAGGCCTGCCTCATTTTCCCGACGATGGGCGTGTTGTTCATTCCAGTGCTGGCACTGGCGCCGAAACTTTACAACTGGATGCACATTGATCCGCATACAAGTCACGCGTTGTATGCCAAGGCGGCGCTGTTAAACAAGCCGATGTGGTATGCGCTTTCCATCGTGGTGCTGGTGTTGCTCGGGTTCATTGCGCATCGCCTGCGCCACTGGTCACTACAGCAGGACAAGTCCGGCTCGGCGGAATGCACCTACAAAATGCGGTTTTATTCATTCATCGGCATCTTCATCTTCGCCTTCGCCGTGACGCTGGGAATCATGCTCTGGGTCAAATCGCTTGAGTATAACTGGTTCTCGACGATGTTCGGCGTCTATTACTTTGCCGAAAGCGTCTGGACCACGCTGGCCACCGTGTATGTCATCATGCTAGTGCTCAAGAAGAGCGGCCCCTTGGCGCAGGTGATCACCAACCGGCAGATTCACGACGTGGGTGTGCTTTGGTTCGCGTTCACGGTGTTTTACGCCTACATCCATTTCTCCCAGTATTTCATCATCTGGAACGCCAACATTCCCGAGGAAACCTTTTGGTACATCAAGCGCGAGGGCGGAACGTGGTTCCATCTGGGTGTGCTGATTATCTTCGGCCACTTCTTTGTGCCGTTCCTGGCGCTGCTCCGCATTGACGCCAAGATGACCCCGGCGGTCACTGTGTCACTGGCCATCTGGGCGTGGCTGATGCATTACTGCGATGTTTCCTACAACATCACCCCGGTGCTGCATCCCAAGGGCTTTGTGCTGCACCCGCTGGACCTGGCTTGCCTGGCGTTCATTGGCGGCGTGCTGGCGCTGGTCTGGATTAAATATTTTAAAGCGCATCCTCCCTATCCGCAGAAGGACCCGCGCATGCAAGAGGCATTGGGCCTCCATCATCCGCAAGCCTCGGAGCACTCCGTGGCCAAATACGAGGGCACACGATGAGCACACCTTCGCCGAACAAATGCTGTTCCTGGACTGTTTACGCCGTAGCCATCCTTGGCACCTTTTTGATCGTTGGATGGCTGGTCTGCCAGATGATTCGCCACACCCGGCCAGAGGCGATTGGACAGGAGCGCGGTGAAGAACGCCGCAAGGCCGCATTGGAACTCAAGGCGGCGGACACCCAGGCGCTCAATAATTTAACGTGGCAGGACCAATCCAAACAGATTGTCCGCCTGCCCATCAACCGGGCCATGGAATTGACCGTTCAGGAATGGAAAAACCCGGCGGCTGCCCGAAAGACATTGCTGGAACGCTTGGACAAGGCCACTGCGCCCGCTCCCAAGCCGCCTGAGGCTCCCAGCGAATTTGAATGATCAAGGCCGGTTTTAACGCATGACACACCCTTCGACAGCATCCGTGTCGTCACAGCAAGCCGCCTGTGGACATCCCGAACCGGCGACAGTAGAGGAAATCAACGCCTCCTGCCGCGGTCCGGTGCTGCTGCCGGTGACGCTCTCAGTTCTGTGGCTTGTGGCCGGTTCTGTCCTCTGGGTCATCGCCTCCATCAAGCTGCATGGGCCGGGGTTCCTGTCCGACTTCACCTGGCTGACTTACGGGCGCGTCAAACCTGCCGCGTTCACTTTATTTCTCTATGGGTTCGCCTCGCAAGCCTTGCTTGGACTCGCGTTGTGGATGCTCTGCCGTTTGGGGAAAACCACACTGGTCGGCGGCTTTTTGGCCCTGGTGGGAATCGTGTTCTGGAACATGGGCGTGGCGCTGGCAACGCTCGGAATCCTTGGCGGCGACGCCACCGGGTTTGAATGGTTTGAACTGCCGAAGTACGCCGCCCCGGTGCTCTTTGTCTCGTATTTGCCCATCGGACTCTGCGCGCTGCTGACCTTTGCCGCGCGGCGCGATCGCGAGCTGTATGTCTCGCAGTGGTATTTGCTGGCGGCGTTGGTGATTTTCCCTTGGATTTTCGCCACGGCCAACACGTTGATTGCCCAGATGCCGGCCCGGGGCGCGATGCAGGCGGTGGTCGGCTACTGGTATGGCAATAATTTTCTGACGCTCTGGCTGACGCCAGCCGCATTGGCGGTGGTGTTTTATTTGATTCCCAAATTGGCCGGTCAGCCGCTCCACAGCCGGTATCTTGCGGCCTTCGGCTTCTGGATGCTGATGATTGTCGGAGGCTGGGCGGGAATCCCGCTTGGGGCGCGCCTTCCGGCGTGGATGCCGGCCATGAGCACCGTGGCCAGTGTGCTGATGATTCTGCCAATCATTGCCGTGGCCCTGAATCTTAAGAAGACCATTTCCGGGCAATGCTCGGTGGTGAAATCCACGTTGGCCCTGAAACT
>CALJZV010000090.1 GCA_937983475.1 uncultured Verrucomicrobiales bacterium | reverse complement strand
TAAAGCCGCTCCAAATCCGAATCCTGGTAGGGAATGATCTGCGAGAGGAAGGCGTAGAGGTTTCGGAACGCCTGCAACTTTCCGCGCCAGAGTTCGGCCTCCTCCTCTTTGGAATCGTGCAACGCTTTGAAGCGGTCCACGGCTGGATCGAGCGCGGCATTCATCAACTTGTGGTCGCCCGCACTCTGCCGTTCCTTGGGTTTGAAATAAATTTCGCAGAACTTTTCAACCTCCTGCGACTGGTAGATGCCCGCCTCATCGAGCTCTTCCTTGATCTGGTACATGCGCTGCGGGTCAACCTGCTCACCCATTTCCGCGCCTTCGTAGAACTGTTTAAAAGCCTCCTGGATTTCTTTTCGATTATTAACGAAATCCAAAACGAAGGTGTCCTCATTTAACGGGTGCATGCGGTTCAGGCGGGACAATGTTTGCACAGCTTGAATGCCGGCCAGTCGCTTATCGACATACATGGTATGCAAAAGCGGCTGATCGAAGCCTGTCTGGTATTTCTCCGCGACGAGCAGGACGCGATATTCGTTCGTTTCGAATTTTTCAGGCAACTCCTTCTCCTTCACCCCGTTGTTCATGCCTTCTTCAGTATAGGATTTGTCTGGAACTTTGACGTCCTGAACCATGCCGGAAAAGGCCACCAACGATTTGATTGGATACCCCTTTTCCGCGATATATTTGTCGAAGCTTTGTTTGTAACGAACGGCTTCCAAACGTGAACCGGTGACCACCATTCCCTTGGCGCGTCCCCCAATTCGATGACGGCTGACCGCATTGAAATGCTCCACCATCACCTGGGTTTTCTGCCCGATGTTCACCGGATGCAACTTCATGAAACGCGCCAACGCCTTGGCGGCTTTCTTCCTTTCGACATTGGGATCGTCTTCGCAAGCCTTGAGTAATTTGTAGTAGGTGGCGTAGGACGTGTAATTCTTCAGCACGTCCATGATGAATTTTTCCTCAATCGCCTGCCGCATCGTGTATTTGTGGAACGGCTGACCGTTGCGTCCAAAAACGGCCAATGTCTTATGCTTGGGAGTAGCGGTGAATGCGAAGAAGCTCAGGTTTGATTGCTTGCCGCGCTTTGCCATGCTGCGAAACAAGGCGCTCATGTCACTCAAACCTTCCGCATCTGCCTGCTTGCGTGCCTCGGCCTGCAACTTCTCGCCGCCCAAAACTTCCTTCAAATCAGTGGCCGTTTCTCCAGATTGCGAACTGTGAGCCTCGTCCACGATGACGGCGCATTTCCGCGTCGGTAAAAATCCAGAACTTTTCTCCCCTCGCGCTTCGGCCAGTTTCAGCAACTGCCGGGAGACGAATGGAAATTTTTGCAAGGTGGTGATGATGATGGGCGTTTTATTTGCCAATGCCTCAGCCAGTTGCTTGGAGTGCTCGTCGATTTTCTGGACCACCCCTTGGCGGTGCTCAAACTGGTAAATTGTGTCCTGCAATTGCGAATCCAAAACAATGCGATCTGTCACCACGATCACGCTGTCAAAAACCCGCTCATCCTTCACGTCATGCAAGGAGGCGAGTCGATGCGCCAACCATCCGATAGTATTGCTCTTGCCGCTACCGGCGGAATGCTCGATCAGGTAATTGTTCCCTGGACCTTCCGTTCGTGCGGCTTCCACGAGCGAATATACGGCCTGACGCTGGTGATAACGCGGGAAAATCATACTTTCCTTTTTCACCTTGCGACCGTCCTCGGTGCGGCGTTCCTCAATTTCGAGATGCAGGAAACGGGCGAGCAAATCGAGCAGGCTATCGCGCTGGAGCACTTCCTCCCACAGATACGCGGTGCGATAATTACGGCTCTGAAAGTCGGGCGGATTGCCCGCGCCACCGTCGTTGCCTTTATTGAACGGCAGGAAATGCGTGGCGGAGCCCGCGAGCCGCGTGGTCATGAACACGACTTCTGTATCTACTGCGAAATGCACCAAGGTCCGGCGTTTGAATTCAAAAAGCGGTTCGCGAGCGTCGCGAGTAGATTGATATTGTTTGATGGCATCATCCACCGTCTGGCCGGTGAGTGGATTCTTCAATTCCACTGTGAGCACCGGAATGCCGTTCAAACTGATGGTGACATCCAATGATTTTCGGTCGCGTTCGCTGAAGTGCAAC
>CALJZV010000089.1 GCA_937983475.1 uncultured Verrucomicrobiales bacterium | reverse complement strand
GCCACAGATCACAGCTCCCTGCTGGAGGCCATCAACAACATCGCGGCGGGAAGGAGATATTATCCGGATTCGATGCGTGGTCTGCTGAGAGAACGCGCGTCACACGCCGCTTTGTCGTTGCGTGAAACTGAGGTTCTGCGCTGCCTGGCGGCAGGGTGGTCGAACAAAATGATCACAAATCATTTGAGAGTGACGGATGCGACCACAAAAACATATGTCACCCGGCTTATGCAAAAATTAGGTGTTCATGACCGGACGATGGCCGTGATGGAGGGCATTCGACGGGGTCTGATACGACCCCGTTAATGGCTTGGGACTGAGTAGAATAATGCATTATTGCGGGGCATTGGGCGGAAAAAGTCCGGGTCTTTATAAGGCTGCAATGAGGGAGTTTTGTAGCCCAAATGGGCGACAATAAGAATATTTTCAGAATGACAAGACCTGGTTGAAATCCGTCTTGCAATGAAAAAAGGATATTTATCTGACTCCCAGAGCATTGCCATCCCTGTTGAACACGGGATAATGCGTTTTGCGTGTCCGCAATGTCACCACTACTGGGTTTGAATACCAGATTGATGAATGGGATTATCGAAACGGCTATCACCCCGCCGAGACGGTCCATTTTTTTGCGCTCAGTGAGGGCACTCATGTGTTGGGAACGCAACGCTGGCAGGTGGGAAGGATTTCAGGGATAACAAGAACCGCCACCAGCGTCACTCTCACAGGATTTTCTGCCGCTCCCGTGGTGCTCTCCCAAATCGAGTCGACGGCAAATCCATCGGGCCTTTCGGGAAAGGGACCCAAGGCAATCAAGTCAAGGCTTTCCAATGTGCTGTCAGGAAGCTCCAAGTGCAACTCCAGACTCAGGAGAGCGATACTTCAGCCCTGCTTGGAGAATCAATTGGATATATTGCCATCTCTGAGGGGCAGGGTTTTCTGGATGGCAAGGTGCTAACTGCGGCACGTGCCACAGCGGCGGTGACAAACACGTTTGCGACACTGACATTTCCCGCTGCCCGCACCAACCCGGTCCTGATCGCGCAGACACAATCGCTGAACGAAGTGGATCCGGGCGAGTTAAAATACCAGTCACTCACGGCAAACAGTGTTTCCTTGCGCTATCAGGAAGAGACATCCCTGGATGCGGAAACCACACATGCTGCCGAAGATCTGGGTTACTTGGTATTGGGAGACATGAGCGGTGAACTGGCGGCAAAAATTGAGGTTGGGGATGTGAATGTGACTCAATCGAATGCCACAACCTGGACAAAGGTGAATCTGGCTGGCTCTTACACTCAGCCGGTGGTGGTAATGGGGCCTCTGAGCTACACCAATACCACGGCCGTCACGCTTCGAGTCCGCAATGTTCTGGGGGCGGATGCCAGCAACGGGGGCAACGGCAGTTTTGAATTCCAGGTGGATCGCTGGGATCACTTCACCACGCAGGCTCATAATTCCCTCGAAAATGTGAGTTACATCGTGGTGGAGGCTGGCACCCATGCCGTGGGAGGCGTTGTTTGGGAAGCCGGACGCAAGTCCAATATGACGCAAAGCACTGGATCCCAGGCGCTGTCATCCCTGTTTACCACCGCTCCTGCCGTGTTTGCCCAAGTAGGGACAACCAATGATGCGGATGCCTGCCAGGCAAGGGTGAGCGGAGTTAGCGCCAGCAGCTTTAACTTGGAATTGGACGAGTCGGAAATTGATTCTGATGCCCATGCTGGTGAGACGGTTCATTGGATCGCGATGGGGCAAGGGAGCAGTCACTTGTTCTCCGCGGGAATGCGGTTTCAAGCGGGGCAAATCACGAACAACGACAGCTCCTTCCGCAAAATCACCTTTAGCCGGATGCATGCGGATCCATTCCTGTTTGCCGCCATGCAGACAAAGAACGATGCGGACCCGGCCACGCTGCGCTGGCGCTATCTGTTTGCGGACCGTGTCGATATTGTCGCCCAGGAGGATAACCACCCGCTACAGCCTGGTGAAGGAAGTGTGAACAACACGCACAGTGCTGAAACAACAGCCTTTCTGGTGATTCAGGGAGCCTTGGACACCGACGAGGATGGCGCGCCGGATGCCTGGGAAACCAGTGTTGGTCTTAACCCCA
>CALJZV010000088.1 GCA_937983475.1 uncultured Verrucomicrobiales bacterium | reverse complement strand
TCTCCACAGTCCGGGAGGCAAACTGCCCGGCCAGCGCGGTGTGCGCCGCGTCGTTCTTGGCCACCACCAGGCAGCCGCTGGTGTCCTTGTCCAGCCGGTGAACGATTCCGGGCCGCGCCACGCCGCCAATGCCGCTGAGTTGTCCGGCGCAGTGATGCAGCAGCGCGTTGACCAGCGTGTTGTCGTCATGGCCGGCGGCGGGATGCACCACCAGGCCCGGCGGCTTGTTCAACACCAGCAGGTCGGCGTCCTCAAAGAGAATGTTCAGGGGAATATCCTGCGGCTGCGCCTCGGCGGATTTGGGTTCGGGCCAGCGAATTTCAATCACTTCGCCGGCGTGCGGATGATGCGTCGGCTTGACGACCTTGCCGTTCACCGTGATGCAGCCTTCGTCCAGCAGCCGCTGGATGGCGCCGCGCGACACGGACGGGAATCGCGCGCGCAGAAAGGTGTCCAGCCGCTCGCGCGGGAGCGTTTGCTCAACGGTCAACGTGTCGGTCTTCCCGGTCATGGTTAGGGCGACTCCAAGAAAAATAAACTGTCAGGGCTTGCTGGCGTCCGGTTCGGGTGACTCCGGTTGTGGTTTCCAGGATAGTATGAACAGCAGCCCCACGCCGATGCAGATGGCGCTGTCGGCAACATTGAACGCGGGAAACCCGAGTTCATTTCCCGAGCGGGTGTAAATATAGAAGCGCAGGAAATCGACCACATGATGAATGAACAGCCGGTCGGCAAGGTTGCCCGCAATGCCGCCGAAGAGCAGGCCCATCGCGGTTTGGCCAAGGCCGGTTCGCGTGTCGAAGTGATGCCGCCAGAGGAACAGCGCCAGCAACGCCACCAGCGAGAAGATCGCCAGCAGCGCGTTCTGGTCATGGAACATGCTCCAGGCCGCGCCGGTGTTGCCCCAGTGCACCAGCTTGAAGAAGCCGTCCATCACGATGATTTCGTCCTCGCGCCCCAGGAACCTGAGCACAAGCTGCTTGGTGACCTGGTCCAGGGCAAAGACGCCCAGGGCGATCAGGCCCATTTTTCGGTTGGGGGTCATTTTCATTTTCTGACAATCACCTGGGTGGACGCCAGCAGGTCATGCAGGGCGCGCTTGTCCCGCCGGAACGCTACCAACAAATAACCGGTGTAAAGCAGCAGATCGCTCACCCGGGCTGAAAGCCAGCGCAACAGCGCGACGCCGTAGCTGATTCGCGAGCCGTCTAGCCGGACAATCCTGACGCCCACGAGCATTTTGCCAGGTGTCGCGCCAAACCGGCCGTTGAATAAAACATCGTAAACCAGATGAATGGGCAAATACACCGCCATCTGCCGGGCCAGCAAGGGCAGGGCCGCTTCCCAGAACTGTGCCGGGTCCTGAATCTCGTTCAGCGACTCCAGCGAAGGTTGCTCAATGTTCAGCCACTTCGAAGCCGCCATCCAGGCAAAGGAGAAGATCATCCAAAGAACGATCCTGTCCACCAGATAAGCCGCCAGGCGCACCCAGAATCCCGCAAGCGCGACGGGAACCGGCGTGGCGGGCGGCGTCTTCAGGCCTGGCTGCTGGAAGGCCTGGGCCAATTCGAAAATCTGAGAGGCCGGGCCCCAGGTTTCCGCGCGGCCATCCCACACCATGGTTTGAGGGCCGACGCGGCCCTCGGTCACCCATTGGTGCAGTTCCTCCAGCGTGGCGGGCCCGTACTCGCGCCCGTCTCCGCCGATGATTTTATAATTATCCATCAGTAAAATGAGGCGTTGGTTTAATCAGCGGGGAACCAAAACACAAGCTGAACCGAAAGGAGAACAGCTCCGACGGGGTCGCAGCTCAATGCCGCAGCCGTTTTGAGCGGGGTTCGGAGAGGTCGGGCCGGGCTGATTCCACCAGTCGCCCGGGCATTTCGACGGCTTCAGTCGCGGGCTGAATTGCCGCATCGCCCAGCAATTTCATCAGTGTAATGGCGTTTTTCGGGGCGCGCGTGTCAACATCGTTGTTGAAATACACATAGCACGGTTTGCCGGCGGCGACCGCCTCGGTGAGCTTCCGGGCGTAAGGGCTTAGTTCCTCACTGGTGTAGTTGTGGGCCGGGCCGCTGAGGCCGTGAAACCGCAGGTAAACGAAATCGGCAGTGATGTCGAACAAGGAGGGCAATTGGGGGGAACTGGCCCAGGCCAGCGCGGCATTGTGCCTGCGAAGCGTTTTGAAAACGTCCTCCTCAAGCCACGACGGGTGGCGGAATTCGACGGCATGACGGTAACCTTCGGGGATTTTCCGAAGAAACTCCTCCAGGCGGGCGATGTGCTTGGGAAAGTTTGGAGGAAGCTGCCAGAGAATGGTGCAGCCGCGGTCTTCCAGCGGAGACAGGCGGTCAAACAGCTTGTCCAGAGCCTCGTCTATGGCCTTGAGCCGCCGCAGATGCGTGATGAACCGGCTTCCCTTGATGGAAAAATGAAAGGGTTGCGTCGCGGTTTGTTGCCAGCGCTGAATCATGTTTTCAGTAGGCAGCCGGTAAAAGGTGGTGTTGACCTCCACGGTGGGAAACTGTGTGACGTAAAAATCGAACCAGTCGGCTTTGGGGCAGTCCTTCGGGTAGAAAGTCCGCGCCCAGGACTTATAGTCCCATCCGCTGGTTCCCACCCATGCGCCTGTTTTCATGGGGCAATATACACCGGAAATGCGGGTGTGTGCTCGCGGGGGAAAAAAGAACCTGAAAAACTTTGAGCGGAGAAGAATCAGGCGCTAGTCCATCGCAGCAGCTTCCAGCCATTTGAGCGCGCCCCGGCGATGAGCTTCGGCACCTTGGTATTCCATTTTCCAGAAGCAGGCCGAAAGGCGAAATCCACGATCGTACCACACGTAGGTCTCGGTTTCGTTGTCGCTGAACATGGCCGACGGCGGCTCTTTCAACGCCAGTTCCATTTCGCGCAGCGTCATCGCGGGAGTGACCCCGGATACGACCCGGATGGTTTGCCCGCTATCAGGGTTGGCGCCGGCCTTGAAGTGGAGCTTGGAAACCCGCTTGTTGGAGTCGAAGGAGATGTGGAGGTCGTGATTCCGATAGTAGAGCGCGCCTTCGACGGTGTCGTCAGGGGGGCCAAGGACTTTTTCCACATTGCGATGTTTGGCGCCGATAACCACCGGGTAGTTCCATTGATGGCGGTTTTGAACTGCTGCGCCGCTCAGGACGAACAGACGTTCGCGGACGGCGCTGATTTGCGGTTGGGAGGCGACGCTTTCTGGGGCCAAATAAAGCCCCAGCACCAGAATGAAGGCAAACGGCGCGCACACCCATCCGGCCGAATATTTCTTGCAGGGCTTTAATTCATGGTCCAGCGCGGCGTGGTAACAGTAAATAGGCAAATAAAGCGAAACTGCGGCGCCGGCGGCCAGGTATTTCATCCCGATATCCACCACCTCGCGCCATCCTTCCGTTCCCGCCTTGAGAAAAAATTCCGCCGTCGCGGCGCTCAAGGCAATGATCATCAGCAGGGGGACAAGCCCGCCCAGGTAGAGCGCGGCTGCCCGCCCTTTGGAAGGCGGATTTTCTCCGGGCTCGGAAAGGCGGTTTTTCAGGAAGCGGTGGACGAATGTGTGGCACAGTGCGAGTGAGGCCAACCCGCCCAGCAGGAGCATCGGGCCGGATCGGAATAAATAGCGGCTCTCGGCCTGCAACAGTCCGCCCGCCACAAACAGGATGCCGACGAGGTAGCCAATGTAAGTCAGCCCGACCAGGACCGGCCTTCTGGCCGCCAGGGTGCCGCCCTCTGGATCCACCTTGCGCACGGCGGAATTCTGCATGCCCGCCAGACTGCTTTTGGGCAACTCACCGGTTTCAATGAAGCGCACCACCTGGTTCCACTCCTCGGGCTCAAACTGGTCTTCAATCAACTGATCCTCGGTGCGGAGCTGCTGCAATTGGTAAAATCGGTAGGGCCCCTGCTCCTTGCCCTTGCATTTGATGAAATATTGAGCGGTGTCCATGGCTCGTCGGATCAATTGGGTGCGCGCTGTTTAAAGCAAAAAATCCGGAAAATGTAAATTCCAAACCGGCTTCACGCCCGCGTGATTTTAAGGTACGCGTTGGAGTTGGCCAGAAATTCAAAGTCCGTTTTGATTTCTTCAAACCGCCATTCGGACAATTCCGCCTTAAGGGGGGCCACATGAGCGCACCGCTCCGCCCTGAAGTTGACCAGCGGATAAAGCCTCGCCTCGCCCTTGGTCACACGCAGGACCTCGCGGAGCGCCTGCCGGTGAAACTCCAGGTCGAACTGTTCCTCATAGACAAATAAAAAATAGGACACCAGCGTCAGGTCGAAGTGGCCGTCGGGAAAGGGCAGCCGGGGCAGCCGTCCGGCGATGTAGCGTTTGCCCCGGGCAGCGGTGTAGTCGGGCAAAAACAGCCGGAAGGCGCGTTCGCGATAGGCGCGCATTCCTTCAGGCGATTTGTAGAAATCCCATTTGTAGGCGCGCACCTTGCCGATTTCGGCGGTTACGAACGCCAAATCCGGTTCGCTGCGCTGTCGGATGGCCTCCGGCGCCAGTTCGTAAATCGGGTCGCAGGCGGTCACGTCAAACCCACACCGGTGCGATTCCGCGCAAAAGGAACTGACGCCCGAGGCGATGTCGAGAATGCGTTTTCCGCCGAGTTGATCGGCGTCCAGGCCGAAGTAGCGGGTGTATTCCTCGAAGGTGCGTCCTAGAAGGACAACTGTGTTCAGTTCCAGGCCGGGTTTCATTTTATTGACGGGATACTATCAGGCCGATTACGCCAGCGACAGCAATCACGCTTCCCAGAATGGACCGCGGCTCGGGCCGTTCATTTTCCACAAAGCGCGCGATGGGAATCACCGCCAGCGGCGCCAGGGCCACGATGGGCAGCACCACGCCCGTGGGCGCAGTCTTGAGGGCCAGCTGGTAACAGCTCACGCCCAGCGTCTGCCCCGCGATGGCGTTGATGGCAACCCACGGCCAGACGCGTTTCCACTTTTCGCCAACGGGCGCGGCAGCAGCGGATTGAATGCGTCCCTTTTTAACAAACAACAGGCAGAGGCCCGCGATGAACAACCCGCCCACCAGTCGTTGATAGGCCGTGGTGCCGCCGTCCAGATCAAGACCAGCCTCGGCGGCAACGGCGAACCCCTTCCGGCTCAATACCGCCCCAAACGCTGTGCCCAGCGCCGCCAGCGCGCCAAACAGCACGCCCGCCACCATGCCGGGGTTGGCGAAGCTCACTTCACGCCGCGGCTTCAGCGCCAGGCCGATTCCCACGAGAATTACAACGGCGAAAAGCAGTTGCACCGGTGTCAGGCGTGTGCCCAGCCAGACAAATTCAATGAGCGCGGCGAACGGCGTGGCCAGGCAATGCACGACCACCATGCTCAACCGCGATCCCAGCCGGGGCAATGCCTGAAAGAGCGCCACGTCCCCCAAGCCGATGCCGATGATGCCGCTCCACAGAAAGAGGGGAAAACTCACGCCCGAAAGACCCCGCCCGAACAGGTGCGCCCACGCCGCCAATAGCATGGTCGCAAGCGTCAGCCGCCAGAAATTCGCCTCGGTGCCGCCGATGAGCTTGGCCGAGCGGTGCGCGCAGGCCACCGAAAGGGACCAGAGAATCGCAGTAAGAAGCGCCGCCAGCATGCCGGAAAAGGGGGTTACAGCCAGCGAGAAACTGCTGAATCACGGGTGTCAGTGGTCAGATCGGCGCGGACAGTCGTCATAAACTCGATTGGCGTGGGACGTTACTGGACGGGTTTCGGTGACGCAATGGCCGATTTTCCCTCGAATGGGCCGCCTTTAATTTCTCAATACATCACCTTGACACGTCAGGCGGGCCGCCCGTAAATTCCGGCTTCCTTAACCGGAGCTAATGATGACTGAGGCTGGCTGAAACGGGTGAAAACAGTGTGGGTTTGTAGCCGTGCCGTTTCCGATTTTACACAATGAATAAAGGCAAAATTGTTCAAATCATCGGTCCCGTCGTGGACGTTGAATTTACCGATAAACTCCCCGCCATCTACAACGCGTTGACGGTCGAATACGACCTTCCTGGCCAGGGCAAGACCAAGCTGACGCTTGAAGTGCAGCAGCATCTGGGTGACAACTGGGTGCGCGCGGTCGCCATGTCCACGACCGAAGGGCTGAAGCGCGGTTATGATGCCGTTGACACCGGCGCGCCGATTTCCATGCCCGTGGGCGAAGGCGTCATGGGCCGCGTGTTCAACGTGACTGGCGATGCCGTGGATGAACAAGGCCCTTTCAAGGCGGACAAATACAACCCGATTCACCGCACCGCACCGGCGCTGGTGGACCAGTCCACCTCGCCGCAGGTGCTGACCACTGGCATCAAGGTCATTGACCTTATCTGCCCCTTCCTGAAAGGTGGCAAGGTCGGCGCGTTCGGCGGTGCCGGCGTCGGCAAGACCGTCGTCATCATGGAGCTGATCAACAACATCGCCAAGCTCCACGGCGGTATTTCCATGTTCGCCGGCGTGGGTGAGCGTACTCGCGAGGGCAATGATCTTTACAATGAAATGATCGAGGCGGGCGTCATCAAGGTGGAAAAGGACGAGAAGGGCCATCCCAAGATCGGCTCCAACGGCCTGCCCATCATCAAGGAAGGTTCCAAGATCGGTCTGGTGTATGGCCAGATGAACGAGCCGCCCGGAGCGCGTCTGCGCGTGGCGCTGTCGGCCTTGGCGGTCACCGAGTATTTCCGCGACGAGAAGAACCAGGACGTGTTGCTCTTCATTGACAACATCTTCCGTTTCTCTCAGGCCGGTTCCGAGGTGTCCGCGCTGCTGGGCCGCACTCCGAGCGCCGTCGGTTATCAGCCGACCTTGGCTGCCGAAATGGGCAACTTGCAGGAACGCATTACCTCCACGAAGAAGGGTTCGATCACGTCCTTCCAGGCCGTTTACGTGCCTGCGGACGACCTGACCGACCCCGCGCCGGCCACAACCTTTGCGCACTTGGACGCCACCATCGTGTTGGAGCGTTCCATTGCCGAGTTGGGCATTTACCCGGCTGTGGATCCCTTGGCCTCCAATTCCCGCGCGCTCACGCCTGAAATCGTCGGCAAGGAGCATTACGATGTGGCCCGCGGTGTTCAACGCGTGCTCCAGCGCTACAAGGATTTGCAGGATATCATCGCGATCCTGGGCATGGATGAGCTGTCGCCCGAAGACAAGCTCACCGTGTTCCGCGCCCGCAAAATCCAGCGGTTCCTCAGTCAGCCCTTCTCAGTGGCCGAAGTGTTCACGGGCCGCCCGGGCAAGCAGGTGCCGGTGGCTGAGACGGTTCGCGGCTTCAAGGAAATTTTGGAAGGCAAGCACGACGACGTGCCGGAGGCCAACTTCTACATGAAGGGTGGCATTGACGAAATTAAGGAAGCTTGATTCGTTAAATCGTTGAAATGTTGAATCATTAAACCGGTTCAACGCAAAAACGATGTAACGGTGCAACGAAAACATGGCTGCTACTCTAAAACTCGAAATCGTCACGCCCGAGGCCAAGACCTATTCCGAGGACGTGGACATGGTGACTCTGCCGGGCGTCGAAGGCGAAATGGGCATCTTCCCGATGCACATTCCGCTCATGACCCAGATTGTTCCTGGCGAAGTCACCGTCCGCAAAAACGGCGAGGATTACCATTTGGCGGTCGGCGAGGGGTTTGTGGAAATCACCGGCGACCGCGTGGCCATTCTGACCGACATGGCCATTCGCGCTGAAAACATTGACGAAAAGCAGGCCGAGGAGGCGCGGATTCGCGCTGAGGCGCGCTTGGCGGAAAAACTCGACGACGAGGAAGCCGCGATGGTGAGCGCCGCTCTGGCGCATTCTCTGGCGCAACTCAAGGTCAAGCGCCGTCAACGGAGAGATTAACTTTTCCGCCATAAATTATGGCCGGCAAGGCAAGGCTATTATGCCGTTTTCAAAGGGTGCTGGTTTGCCTGCTAATATCAGTAGCTGCATGCATGGGACGGGATTTTATTGAAATGGAAAGCAAATACTTGGGAGAGGGATGGTTTCAATATCGCTTTAAAAGTCTAGACGATCCATATGTTAAACAAAGGGAACTGCTGTCAATATGGCCTACTTCTTTTTCAGGATTTATAGAGAATGTTGCTCCCATTGGTTGGACAAACATATATTTCGAAACTAATTGGAATGGGTTTGCCTTCGACGAGGCTAACAGTAATTCAGTTTTAACTGAGCTTACATTTCGAGTTCGCAGTTCACGCACAAATTACAGGCGATCGGATGATTTTTTTTCAGTAGCACGTGTGACTTTTGCTGATCCTTACTTACCTTCCGGAGGAGGGGTCGTTATGTTGCGATTCGATTGCTTGATTCCTTGTCTTCCTGAAGAGGTAGATGGTTCACCTGATAAGGTGGTTTCTCGAATTGAACTGGTAAAGGATATCAAAATTGATGGGCTCATCCAAACAAACCGTGAAATCTATGGAATTTCATTTACGTGGAATGAAAATTCAACTGTTAGGCTTGAGGGTTCCTTCAATCTTAAAACTTGGTCTACGGTCGCTCAATTTTTTGGAACGCCCCCAACGACGATTTGGATTACAAATACTCCGATCAATTCCTATGGGCGATTTTTCAGACTTGGATTAGTAGCCAATCGTCATCTGACTAATTCGTCGAATTCTACTTTGACCGGAGCAATCGAATCAAAATTTGAGAAGGAAACCTTTAAAGGTGATTCCATTTCAAATTCATCGAAGGCGAAGGCTATTCAATAAAAAGGTCTTTGGTTGCTCGTAGATATTTTTCGATTCCAATTATAACGGTTCCTCGGTTTCGAGGAATCCCTGCAACTGGCGGATGCGGGTGGGATGCCGCATTTTCCGCAGCGCCTTGGCTTCAATCTGGCGAATGCGTTCACGGGTGACCTTGAACTGCTTGCCGACTTCCTCAAGGGTGCGGCTGTAGCCGTCGCCCAACCCAAAGCGCAGTTCCAGCACCTTGCGTTCGCGCTCGTTGAGGCTGGTCAGCACGTCGCCCAGCTTGTCTTTAAGCAGGCTGTAGCTGGTCATGTCGGAGGGGTTTTCTGCCCCTTTGTCCTCGATGAAATCGCCGAAATTGGTGTCCTCGCTGTCGCCCACGGGCGCCTGCAATGAAATGGGCTGTTGCGCCATTTTGAGTACGGCCCGGACGCGGTCCACCGGCATCTGCATTTCGTCGGAAATTTCCTCGGGAGTGGGCTCGCGGCCGAAATCCTGGATGAGCTGCTTCTGCACGCGCATCAGCTTGTTGATGGTCTCAATCATGTGCACCGGGATGCGGATGGTGCGGGCCTGGTCGGCGATGGACCGGGTGATGGCCTGGCGAATCCACCAGGTGGCGTAGGTAGAGAACTTGTAGCCACGGCGGTATTCGAACTTCTCCACGGCCTTCATCAAACCCATGTTGCCCTCTTGAATCAGGTCGAGGAAGGAGAGGCCGCGGTTGGTGTATTTCTTGGCAATGGAGATGACCAGACGCAGGTTGGCTTCAACCATTTCGGTTTTGGCCTGGGTGGCCTTGCGGGTGAAATGTTGCAGCTCCTTGTAGGACTTGAGGTAAAACTGGTGGTCCATCCGGACAAAGTCCTCCAAAGCTCTTATTTTGCGGCGCTCGGATTCAATGATGGTCTGTTGCTGGGCGGATTTGCGCTGGGTTTCAAATTCTTGGATGACCCGGAGGCTGGTCTGGATTTTTTCGTGAATGTTGTCGGCTACCAGCGCCATTTCCTCAATGACCTTTTGCTTGTAGTAAAATTTGGGGAAGGTCTTCTGTAGTTTCTGGTCAAGTTTCCGGAATTCCTGCTCATTCTTTTCCCGGCGGGTCTTGTTGGGCGCGCAATGCCACTCGGCGTATTTTTCGTCGACTTCCTGGTCTGTGGCGCGGACGCTTTTGACCAGACGGCGGAGTTCTCGGAGATGATTGTCGCGGCTTTCGATTTTTTTGTCCACGATGACGCGGTCGAAACGCTCCTTGGGCGGCTCCGAAATCAGCTTTTCGGCCAGGGCGATGTGCTCTTTGCCGGTGAAGCCGAAGCTGTAAATGATGCGTTTGACCTCGTTTTCGGCGTCCTCAATGCGCTTGGAAATCTCGACCTCCTGCTCGCGAGTCAGCAAGGGCACTTGGCCCATCTGCTTGAGGTACATGCGAACCGGGTCGTCGAGTATGTCGAGGCGCGACTTGTCCTCCTCTTCCTCCGGTTCAGGCTGCTTGACGCGGTCCACTTCGGCCTGATCTACGATCTCGACTTCGAGGTTGCGCAGTTTGATGTAAATTTCGTCGAGATCCTCCGGCGTGACAACATTGTCGGGCAGGGCCTCATTGATGTCGTTGTAGGTCAGGTAGCCCTGCTCCTGCGCGAGGCGAACCAGTTCCTTGATTTTTTCGGTCAAATCCAGCCCGGTGGACGTTTTGGCCTGAATGGCATCCAAGCTGCCATTATTGGCAGCCGGAGCGTCTTTCTTCGCGGCGGAAACGATCTCCTCCCGGTCCGCGTGGGAATTGTGGGCGGGCGTTGCGGCTTTGGCGGCTTTTTTGGTTTGGGGAACTTTGGCCTCAGCCTGGGACTTTTTGGAGGCTTTGGGAGGTTTGACGCGGGAGGCTTTTGGGGCACCTCCGCGGACGGGCTTCTTCGCCTTAGCTTTGACCATAGGATTTCCGGGAAAAATTCGCGACTTTACGCCAAAATGGCTCGAAATAATGGAAACAAAGCAGAGCAAGGTCAAGCGTTGAAAAGTTCGCAGCCAAACGCATTTTGGCATTGTTCTGGCTAGGGCTGCGTCAAAGGAAAACTGCGAGGCGCGTCTTGACCGCCACCGCAGGAATTGCCACAGATAGAGGCATGATTCGCTGCTTGCTTCTCTTATGGTGCTTGGCTGTATTTGCCTCGTCGTCTTTGGCCAAAAGTTACTACCTCCATTCCTTCAAAAAACTTCAGCTCACCGACCAGTTTTTGGCCGAAGGGGCGAACATCGGCGATTTCAACCGCGACGGCGTCATGGACGTGGTGTCCGGACCGTTTTGGTACGAGGGGCCGGATTTCAATAAACGCCATGAATACTATCCAGCAACCCAATCATTTCAGCGCACCCGTTCCGATGGCGCCGAGGAAACTGTCCTCGGCTTCGAGGGTGCCTTGGGCACCAAAAACACCTATTCGAAGAATTTCTTGGCTTACGCGCATGATTTTAACCGCGACGGATGGACCGATATTCTGGTTTTGGGTTTTCCAGGCGACAAATCGTGGTGGTATGAAAACCCCAAGGGCAAGTCCGGCCACTGGAAGGAGCATGTCATTGTCGAAGTGACCGATAATGAGTCGCCGACGTTCGGTGATTTGACCGGCGACGGTCATCCGGAATTGATCTTTCACACCGGCGGGGTGCTGGGTTACGCGGAGCCTGATTGGAAAAACCCGGCGTCGCCGTGGGCCTTTCATCCTCTGTCAGAAAAAGGGCCCTGGCAGCGATTCACTCACGGCCTGGGTTTTGGGGACGTCAACGGTGACGGGCGCGCGGACATTTTGATGAAAGAAGGCTGGTGGGAGCAACCCGCCTCGCTCAAGGGCGATCCGCTTTGGAAAAAGCATGAGGCAAACTTTGGTTTGGGCGGCGCGCAGATGTTCGCCTACGACGTCAATGGCGACGGGCTGAATGACGTCATCACCAGCCTGGTGGCGCATGGTTATGGTTTGGCGTGGTACGAGCAGGTCCGCAACGGGGGAGAAATCACCT
>CALJZV010000087.1 GCA_937983475.1 uncultured Verrucomicrobiales bacterium | reverse complement strand
CGCTCCCCCGCGCCCGCCCCTCCGCCCGCTCCGATCAAAGCTAGCCTTTGAGGTTCGGCGAAGGCACCGGCGGCTTCGCCCGCCTGACCAATGTCGCCGAGCCTCTCAAAGCCGTGGTCATCGCCGACGCCGTTGCCTTCGTTTATAAGAGTGAGGATTGACCGGTTACGGGCTAATTTACTGAAAATAAATTATAAGCGCGCTTCCAGTCCCCGCTGGAGGCGATCCAATGTCACCGGTGAACACTCGTTTTCAACGGAGCCTGCGCGTCACGTTCATGGGAATGGCCGTCAACGCGCTGCTGGCCGCGGCTAAACTTGCCGCTGGCCTCATTGGTCACTCCTACGCGCTGGTGGCCGACGCAGTCGAATCCCTGTCGGACGTCTTCAGCTCTCTCATTGTCTGGCGAGGCGTGGTCGTCGCGGCCTCCCCGGCCGATGCCGATCATCCCTACGGTCACGGCAAGGCGGAGCCCATCGCCGCAGCTGTCGTTGCCGGTGTGATGATAATCGCCGCCGCGGGCATCACGCTCCAAGCGGCGCGGGAAGTCGGCTCGCCGCGTCCCCAGCCGGAATTATTCACGCTGGTGGTGCTGCTGGTCACCATCATGATCAAGGAGGGATTGTTCCGTTATATTTTTCGCGAAGGCGAGGGTCTTGGCAGCACGCTCATCCAGACCGACGCCTGGCATCACCGCAGCGACGCCATCACCTCATTGGCCGCGGCCGCCGGCATCAGCATCGCGCTGCTCGGCGGACCCGGCTTTGAAAAGGCCGATTCCATCGCGGCCATCGTCGCCGCGGGTGTCATTGCCTGGAACGGTTTTCGCCTGCTTCGCCCGGCGATCGCCGAGTTGATGGACACCGCCCCAAGTCCCACTTTCAGCGAACAGGTCCAAGCCTGCGCGCGGGAGGTGCCCGGCGTGGATGCCGTGGAGAAATGCTTCGTTCGGAAAATGGGATTTGAGTATTTCGTGGACATGCACGTCGAGGTCAACCCGCAGATGACCGTGCAGGCCTCCCATGACATTGCCCACCAGGTCAAGGACAAGATCCGTGAGCGCATCCCGTCGATCCGCGATGTGCTGGTCCACATCGAACCGAGCCGCGGAAGCAAACCAGCGGGAGAATTGCCGCGTTGAAGTCCCTGCCCGAACTGTCACAGTTTATTTGTTGTGAACATTGAGATCCTCAACATTGGCACCGAGCTGACCACCGGCCGCGTGCTCAACACTCATCAGCAATGGCTGTGCTCGGAGCTGTTTCGTGCGGGCTACGCCGTCTCCCGCCAGACGCTCGTGGCCGATGAGCCACAAATCATGGCAGCGGTGTTCCGCGAAGCGCTGGCCCGGTCGGACGTGGTGATCGCCACCGGCGGCCTGGGTCCGACAACCGATGACCTCACGGTGGAGACGGTCGCCAAATTGTTGGGAACAAAACTGGTGTTTGATGAACCGACCTTTGAGGAAATTAAAAACTTCTTCGAGCAGCGCGGACGCCCGGTTCCCGACAATGCGCGCCGGCAGGCGCTGGTTCCCGAGAGCGCGCGCGCTCTTCATAATCCCAACGGCACCGCGCCCGGCATCGCGCTGCTCCTGCAACCCAATCCCTTTCAGCCCGGGGCAGACAAAAGCGGCCTGTTCCTGCTTCCCGGTCCGCCGCGCGAACTGCGCCCCATGTTTACCCGGCAGGTGCTGCCATGGATCACCCGCGAGTTTCCGTGCGATGTGGTTGTGGCGTGCCGCAATTTGAGAACCACCGGCCTGGGCGAGTCGTTCGTGCAGAATAAAATCCAGGAGCCCTTGAACGCGCTCACCGAGGCCGGCCTGGAAGTGGGTTATTGCGCGCGTCCCGGCGAAGTCGATGTCCGCCTGACCGCGCGCGGCTGCGGCGCCGAGGAGACCGTTGGCGAAGCCGAGCGCATCGTGCGCAGTTGCCTGGGGGAAATCATTTACGGGCAGGAAACCGATTCCCTCGAAGCAGTCGTGGTGCAATTGCTCGCCTCAAAAAAACTGACCCTGGCACTGGCCGAATCCTGCACCGGCGGCCTGATCGCCAGCCGCATCACGGACGTCCCCGGCGCATCGGCGGTGTTTCTGGCCGGCCACGTCACCTACAGCAACGCGGCCAAGGAAACCATGCTGGGCGTCCCTGCCGAGACAATCGAGCAGCACGGCGCCGGCAGCGAGCAGACCGCGCGCGCAATGGCCGAGGGCGCCCGGCAGCGCACCGGCGCGGACGTCGCGCTGTCGGGGACGGGCATCGCGGGCCCATCCGGCGGCAGCGCGGAAAAGCCGGTGGGCACGGTTTATATTTCGCTTGCGGCCCAGGCCGGAACCACGGTCGAAAAATGCTTCAACCCGTACGACCGCCAGACGTTCAAATGGGTCACCGCCCAGCAGGCTCTGGATTTGCTCAGGCGCCATCTGGCGCGCGTTTCGAATAAATAAACCGCCACAGCATTCCGGATGAGCGACCCCCTTTCCTATCAGTTGAAAATCAGCTCCCGCGCCCGTCATGTCTCGTTGCGCATGACGCTGGATCGCGGGCTGGAAGTGGTGGTTCCCATCGGGTTTGATGATCGAAAAATCCCGGCGATTCTGGAGCGCAAGCGGGCCTGGATCGACCGCGTGCGGGAGCGGCTGCAACGCCTGCCCAGGCCCGAACCGGTCAACTCCAGGCCCGAGGAAATTTTTCTCCCGGCGGTGGGTCGATCCTGGATCGTCGAATATGCCCCAAAGGAACGGCCTTCGGTCGTTTTGCGAGAATGTGAGGGCAACCGGCTCCTTATTTCCGGCAACATTGCGAGCGACCTGGCCTGTCGTCGGGTGCTTCAAAAGTGGCTTGTCAGACAGGGCCGGGAAACGCTGCTGCCCTGGCTGAAGCAAATGAGCGAGGAAGCGCAGCTTCCCTACAATTCCGCGTCGGTTCGTCTTCAGCGGTCGCGGTGGGGAAGCTGCTCGCGGCGCAGGACCATCAGCCTCAATGCCAAGCTGCTGTTTCTGCCGCCGGGAGTGGTTCGTTATCTCTTCATTCACGAGCTGGCCCACACCATTCACATGAATCATTCCCGCCGTTTCTGGGATCTGGTGGCTTCCAAGGAGCCAGACTACCGCCCACTGGACCGGCATCTCGTCCGCGCCATGAGGCTATTGCCCGGATGGGTTCACCGATAGGGAAAAGGCTGCCTTAACGTCGGCGGTTAATCTCAGTGATCTGTGTGTTCAGGGTCCAGTAATCGTAGAGAATGCCCAAGCCAAACAGGCCCGCTGTCAAGAGGTACACCAGGCCCGTGCCCCATTTGCCCAGATAAAACCGGTGAATGCCCAAAAACCCCAGAAACGTAAGGAGAATCCACGCAACCGAATAATTGATGCGCCCCGAGCGGTATTTAAAGTCCGCCGCGCGGTCCATGGAGGGAATCAAAAACAGGTCCACAATCCAGCCGACAAACAAGAGGCCCAGCGTGAAAAACCAAATCGTGCCGCTGATGGGCCGCCCGTAATAAAAGCGATGCGCGCCCATGAAGCCAAAGATCCACAACAGATAACCCATCCCTTTGCTGTGCGTGTCAGGTGCCATAAGAAAAATCTTTGACCCTATTATCGTGGAAGTTCCCGTTAAATGAAATGGTGCCAGGGGGGAGAGTTGAACTCCCGACCAAGGGCTTATGAGTCCCCTGCTCTACCACTGAGCTACCCTGGCACACCTAAAATTGAGCGGCGATACTAAGCATCTCACAAATTGTGAGACAAGCAATTTTCGCTCAATTTCGCACGTCGTCGGCAAGCAAACAAAGTTCCAGCAACTCGCGCCGAATAATGCAAGGGGCAAGATGACAACACTCGCTGTCATGTTACTTCCGGATTCGCAAGGCTCCAGGGGAGATTGGCACGGCGGCGTTGGCCAAGGGTTGCGCAGTCGAATTTGGAACGGAAGCCGGCACGGGCTGTTCCGGATGAACGGAAACCAATTTCGCGCTCATTGCTGGAATTCCAAGATCCTCCGAGTAATGGGCCTGACTGACCTGCCTTGCGATGGATTCAAAATTGTTGAAAAGAGCTGTCGCGGGCGCATCGAGGTGAAACACGCCCGGCTCAGGATTTTGGCGGGCGCGCCGAATGCGGTCGCCATTTGAAGGATGCGTGTCGAAAATGCCGGCGGATTTCAGCCCCATGGTGTCTTCAAGCTGAGTGCGTTTCTCCTGCGAAAGGCTCGCGTCGTATTTCATCAGAAGCGCGGGAAAATTGTCCGGCAGTTCACGGCTGTTGTTCCAGCCTACGCGCATGTCGTTATAGGCCGGCTTCAAGAGCGCGCCGAGCACATGCATTCGGCGAAATGTCTCTTCAAATGACTGGCTGCCGACGAGTTTGATTTCATAGCTGTCGGCATCATAC
>CALJZV010000086.1 GCA_937983475.1 uncultured Verrucomicrobiales bacterium | reverse complement strand
CATCCGCTTGGTCCGCACGACTTCGCCCAGCATCGACGACCAGCCGGCCACCTCCGCAGCCAATGTTCGAGGCCTGCAAAACTACAACCTCGACGTCAACGGTTATTGCGACATCGAGTACCATTGGATGATTGACAAGCTGGGCAACATTTTTGAGGCCCGTTATGGCGGCATGACCGGCCAGTTGATCAAAGGCGCTCACGATGGCACCAACGACAAGAGCCACGGCGTCAGTCTGATGGGCTATTTTCACACCCCTGAAAACCATGTCGCCCCGCAAGTGATGCTCGACCAGCTTTATGCCTTGATTGCTTGGCGCATGCCTTCGGGGTGGTCTCCCTACGGCAGTGGCACCTACAACGGCAATACCGTCGGCTTTCTCGACGGCCATCGCAAGGTCAAGGCCACTGCTTGTCCCGGCGACAACATCCATCCTAATCTGATCACCGAGAACTACAACGGCGGCACCATGCGCAACGCGGTGGCCGCGAGGCGAACCCCTGCCGTGGACATCATTGTGGATAATGCCCAATCAGGGTTCAGTGCCTCGGCCAACTGGATCACCGCCACCTCCTCCACCGACAAGTACGGCGCAGATTACAAATATCGCTCCACCGCTTCAGTCAGTGATGCGGCGACCTGGACGGGCAACTTGCCCAGCACCAAGGCATACAATGTCTATGCCTGGTGGGCTCAGGGTGCCAACCGCTCCTCCACGGCTTCCTACCATGTGTATCACTCCGGCGGTTCAACGGTGGTCACCGTGAACCAGCAGATCAATGGCGGCAAATGGAACCTGCTTGGAAACTGGACCATCAACTCCGGCAACAACAACGTGCTGCTCTCCTGCTGGACCACGACCGGGTTTATCCTGCTGGCGGATGCCATCGAATGGCAATGACGCTAAAGCGTTGAGCAGTTGATTTTTGTTTAGGTCAGATTTTGCCCCTGGGTTTCCCGGGGGCAAAATTTTTTTTTACGCAAATGGCTGGCGTCACCGGTAAGCGTTTCCATTTAATCCTGTTGGGCGACCAACCCCTCAACCACGACCCGAGTCACCGCGGGGATGATCTGTTTTTCGTTGGCGTGATTTTCCGTGAAGATGACCAGAACGAATTTTTCCCCGCTGGACAGTTCCACATAGGCCGCGTCATGCCTGGTGGTGCTGGTCCAGCCGGCCTTGGACCACAGCTTTGACTTCTCGGGAAGTCCCAGGCCAATGAAATCGCGCGCCTGACTGTTGTTGGACTTGGGATCGCGCCGGCACAGCTCCATCATTTCATGGCTCCGCTTGGCGGATACGGCCCGGCCGAGCGCAATCTCGCTCATCAACCTCGCGGTGGCGTCGGTGGTCAGCCAGTTGCGGTGGTTTGGCGGATGCATTTTGACCGACTGCATTTCGCGTCCGTAGGGGCCCTCACACCAAGGTTTGCGGTTGGCATTGATGTTTTGGTAGCCCAGTGAGCTGAAGTAGCGGTTGACCGCGTTGCGCTTGTGATACCATTCAGCCAAATCCTTTTCCGCCAGTTCGGGGCCACTGGTGGTGCCGGTAAGCAGATCAACAATATAGTGCGTGGGCTCGTTGCCGGAAACGACGATCATGTCCTGCATGGCGCGGCGAAGCTCCTCGGTGTCGTTTAGCTTGCCCTCTTCCATCCATTGGTGCGCGGCGGCCAGGTAAAACAGCTTGATGACACTCGCCGGGTAGATTTGCACGTCGCCCCGATGGCTGGCTTGGAGTGGCTTCAAAGGATCTCGCAGGTCCATCAGGGTGACAGCGATCTGGTCGGCTTTTAATTTCTTTTCAGAGAATTCATGGAGCGTTTTCTCCACCGCAGAGTTCACCAGGGCTTTTAATTTGCTGGAAACTTCCGGGAGCCAGGGTGCATTGCTGCCTTGGGCTGGGGCGTTCATAACGAGGCTCATGAATAACAGTGTTCCCATGAAAAAAGGATTCCGTTTTGAAGCTATCATTCGGCGCATTGAGCCAGATACCAAGCCCCGCTTCACGTTAATTCAACCTCAGGCCGCTGCTTCAATCGTTAGAAAGCGCATGATGCTGTCGCCATGCCGAAGCAGTTTTGTTTCCTCCCAGGGAGCGATTACCGTCAGCGTGTCCCGCCGCGCATGGCCCAGAACAAACAATCCACCCGGCGACAGAACCCTAGGCAGGCTGGGGTCATCGAGCATCTTCTGGGCAAATGAAACGGAGCGGCGACCGATGTTCTTCTCGCCGTAGGGCGGGTCGGCCAATACCAGGTCGAATTGCTCTCCCGTCGCTGCCATCTGCGCCAGAACCGCAAAGGCGTCCTGCACGCGAATGGACAAACGCGACCGTTCCAAGCCCGTGGCTTCAAGGTTCTGCCGGATATATTGCGCGTGCCGGCCCGATTTCTCCACACACACCGCACAGGTCGCCCCGCGGCTCAGGCATTCCAGGCTCAGGGCGCCGGTGCCGCCAAACAGTTCCAGCACTTTGGCACCTTCAACGCGCGCTCCCAGGCTGTTGAACAGCGCCTGCCGGACCAGGTCGGGCGTGGGGCGCACGTCCAGTCCCTTGGGCACCTTTAAAATCCGGCCGCCAGCAATTCCGCCAATGATGCGCATGCGGGAAACAATACGGGCGAAGGCTTCAAAGGCGAAATAATTTCACGCCTCGCCGCGCTTGCCGAAGTGAAGACGGCAGTTCATTTTTCTTTTGACGAAATAAAAGCCCGAAACCGCGCCCATGGACGAAACCCAGCAGCAGAATCCGTTGCACCCCGCCGATTTGGCGGACCAGTTGCAACGCCTTCCCGTTGAGGAGGCGCAGGAACAATTGCGCCGCTTGCCGCAGGAGGAAGCCGGCGCCGTGCTGGCCGAGGTGGACGAGGAGAACCGCCCCGAGTTGCTCACTGAAATCCCCTCCACCGAGTTAAGTCGCATGATCAGCGGCATGGCCAAGGATGAGGCCGTGGATGTGATCCACGAGTTGCCCCCCCAGAAGGCTCATGAAGTCGTAGCAGCGCTCTCGGCCGAGGACAAGGATCGCATCACCTCCCTCCTGCAATATCCGCCCGACACCGCCGGCGGCATCATGAGCGACCAGTTCCTCACGCTCCGAGCCGACCAAACGGTGGAGGAGGCGCTTCACGCCCTGCGCGGCTGGGCAGAGGAAACGCCCGAGGCGATCTCCTATCTTTACGTGGTGGACGCCCACCGCAGGCTGGTTGGGATTGTGTCTCTGAGGGATTTGGTGTTTCGCGCCCCTAACCGGAAAATCGCCGACATCATGAACCGCGATGTGAAGCATGTTTCGGTGGACGATGATCAGGAAAAAATCGCGCGCATCTTCGAGCATTACCATTACCTGGCGCTGCCGGTGCTGGACCGGCGCGGGCATCTGGTGGGCATCGTGTCCTCCACGCAGGTCATTGACATTCTTGAGGAAGAAGCCACTGAGGACATGCAGTTGATGGTCGGTTTGTCGGGCGAGGAACGCGCACTGACGCCGTGGAAAAAATCCATCCGAAAGCGCCTTCCCTGGCTCTGCGTCAACCTGGGCACCGCCTTCCTGGCCGCGGCGGTCGTGGAATTGTTTGAAGGCACCATCGCCAAGTGGACCGCGCTGGCCGTCTTTTTACCGATTGTGGCCGGTCAGGGCGGCAACGCCGGGGCGCAGACGCTGACCGTGATCATCCGCGAAATGGCCCTCGGGGAAATGGCCAAAGGCGACGGGCGCAAGGCGCTGACCAAGGAAATCATGCTTGGGCTGCTCAACGGTCTGGCCATTGGCGTGATCGTCGGCGTGATTGGTTACTGGTGGAAAGGCAGCATCGTGCT
>CALJZV010000085.1 GCA_937983475.1 uncultured Verrucomicrobiales bacterium | reverse complement strand
AAACCGAAACATGATCGCAAAGGGGGCAGGAAACCTGCCTTGAGCAGCGAAGTATTCTCCAGAAAGGAGCAATTAATTATGAAGCGAAGGAGGGCGCTCGCGCGGGCGAAGAAGTGCGCGCGACAAATTGCGAAAGTCTCAATATCACGGGTGGCCAGGATTTGACCCGCCCAGGCAACGCAGAACGAAATTCGCCTATTGGGGTGTCATCCAGAATAATGATGAAACCGAAGGCCGGCATCTCACACACCGGCTGCCTGTCCTGCACCTTGTATACGGGTTTCTCAACCGAAGAGCACCCATCCTCACAAGCATGGTTTTGTTCAGGGACAGATTCCTCGTGGGCGCAGCATTCGTCCACGGGCATGAGCCCGGCAGATTCCAGATGGCAATGGGCTGTGATAGGCATCCAAAGCGCCATCAGCAGCACTGCCACCAGTTGGTGAATCCTGCTCACAGCTCTTATGAATACCCCTCCAACCCAATCATTCAAGCCGTCAATTTGCAAAAATACGGCCTGGCCTCCTTTTTGCCGTGAAGGCCAGGCCGACAGGCTGCATTCGTCGGTTTAGCTGACTTTCACTTCGATGGTTTTGGGCCGGGCATGTTCGCTCTTGCCCAGATGCACCCGAAGCACGCCGTCCTTGAACTCCGCGTTGATCTTCGAGGCATCGGCATCATCCGGTAACGTGAAGCTGCGGGTGAAGGTGCCATACGCGCGTTTCACGCGGTGATTATTGCGGCCCTTCTCCTCCTTCTCGAACTTGCGGTTGCCGGTGGTGCCCAACACGCCCTGCTCCACAGTCACCTTGATGTCGTCTTTTTTCATCTCCGGCAACTCGGCTTTGATGAGGTATTCCTTGTCATCCTCAACAATGTCCACCAAAGGAGCCCACTCCGAGACGGTCATGGTTTCCTCGGACTCACCTTTGCGGGCCAGTGGCCAATCCCAAAACGAGGATAATCGGTTTTGCAGATCTTCCATTTCCTTGAAGGGATTCCATCGGGCCAACGGATCACGACGTGTGTATTTTGTTAAGGTATTCATGTTCCAATCATCCTTTCTGAAGCGGCAGTTTACACTTCGAGGCTCGCTAGCGTCCGCTTCCACCACCAGTTCGCCGCGGGAGGTCTTCTTTTAAAAACTCCCACCTTTATTTAAATCAGGATCAATGCCAACCGCACTCACGGCAAAAACCCTTCAAAATCAGGGGTTGGTAAAGGCAAAAGCGGATCAGCCGGGAAAAAATTTCCCGGTTTATTGGGACATTTTTTCCCAGAAAAAAAGAAGCAGGTGAGTCAGGGAGGAGAGAGTGCCATTTAAAGAAACCTCCTGTGACCGATCCAGCAACAGCGCCTGAAAGCCGGCCTGTTGCGCTCCGGCGATCTCCTCAGAGCGGCTGTCGCCAACGTGAAGCATGCTTTCCGGAGGCAGGTTCATTTGACTGGCGGCGTGAAGAAAGATTTCCTTCTGAGGCTTGGAGGCGCCGACTTCGCAGGAAATAAACAGCGCCTCAAAGTGGCGACCCAAATCCAATTCGCACAACAACGGGCGCAGCCGCTCGTCCCAGTTGGAAAGCACCGCCAACCGGACGCCGCGCTGATTCAATTCGACCAGTGCCGGGCGCACGTCATCAAACACCCGCCATGCCGTGGCTCGCTCAAATTCCCGGTACAATTCGCCGAAAAAACCGGCGGTTTGCTCCGGACGCAGCAGCCCGTCAAATGTCGCGGCCACCAAGCGCGCCCAGTCCTCCCGCGAATGACGGAACGCTCCCTTGGTCTGCCAGGCGCGGGCGAATCCGGCGTCGAGGTGCTCCGGGGAAAAAACCTTGTGCCCATGCCGCGCCGCTACTTCCGAATAAATATGCCCCACCGATGGATACGGCTCTATCAGCGTGCCGCCCACGTCCAGCGTGACTGCGCGAATGGCGGGGTTCATTTGACTGTGGGTCGGGATGAATTGGCCGGAAACCACTCGTTGAGTTGGCGCTCACGGGATGCGGTTGCGCCCCGCGGTTGGAGCAATTCCAGAGCCTCACCCACAAGGTAGAGTGAGCCCGTGATGACCAGAAATGGACAGGCTTCGGCGCTTCGCAACGCTTCCTTCAAATTCGCGCATTCGACAAGTGTCGCCTTGGGATTCGCCTGCCGGCACACGGAAGACAGATCCGCAGGAGTTGCCGTGCGCTCGCTGCCTACGGGCACCAGAAAGATTTGGTCAGCCAGCGGCGCCAATGACCGGCACATCGCCTCCCAGTTTTTGTCCTGAAGAATGCCCAGAACAAGCGCCGGACGCTGGTGGCTTGTCATTTGGGAGAGAACGGCCTTGAGCGTCTCCACGCCGGCGGCGTTATGCGCGCCATCAAGCAATATGGTTTTGCCCGGACCAGTGTTAATCAATTGCAGTCGGCCAGCCCAATGAACCGTTTCCAATCCCTGGCGCATGGCATCCACAGAGACCGGAATGGTCGGTTGAAGCGCATGAACTGTGGCCACGGCCAGCGCCGCGTTGACCTGGCGCCAGGCATCCATCGCCGCGGCGAAGC
>CALJZV010000084.1 GCA_937983475.1 uncultured Verrucomicrobiales bacterium | reverse complement strand
CTGCTCCGGCGCTCCATCGACTTTTCCAAAACCGAAATTCAGCCCGGGGATGAGCCGGTTCCTTATTTCACCTACTGGAAGGACGATTTGTTCCACGTGGAACAGGGCCTTCCGGGAATCGAGCCGCAGCCCGCCGACGCCTTTTTTCCCACAAAGCGACACCCGGGAATGTTCCACGAGGAACAGGATGCGCACTACCCCCCCGGCTCCATCCTGTCGCAAATTGGCGGCCAGCTTCCCTGTTACATCACCTACACGACCGATAAAACCGCCGAGATCATCCGGGCCAACCTGCACAAGTCACCCATGTATTCCGGGGTCATTGAGGGTGTCGGCCCACGCTATTGCCCGTCCATAGAGGATAAGATCGTCCGGTTCACTGAAAAGGAACGCCACCAGATTTTTCTGGAGCCCGAAGGTATCGCCACCGACGAAATTTACGTCAATGGCTTTTCGACCAGCCTGCCCTTTGATGTGCAGTATGAAATGGTGCGCTCGATCATCGGATGCGAAAATGCCGAGATTCTCCGTCCGGCCTACGCGGTGGAATACGATTTTGCCTTTCCAACCCAATTGCATCCATGGCTGGAAACCAAGCCATGCCGAAACCTCTTTCTGGCCGGCCAGATCAACGGCACCTCGGGCTACGAGGAGGCAGGCGCTCAAGGACTCATGGCCGGCATCAACGCCGCGTGCCGAGTCCAAGGCAAGGAGCCCATCGTGCTCCGCCGCGACCAGGCCTACATTGGCGTGCTCATTGATGACCTGGTGACCAAGGGGACGAGCGAGCCCTACCGCATGTTTACCTCGCGCGCTGAATACCGGCTTTTGTTGCGCCAGGACAACGCGGACCTGCGCCTGGGAGAATTGGGCTATCAAATAGGCCTCCTGCCCGAGCGCAACCACCGCAAACTCGTAGCCAAAAAATGCGCCATTGAAGAGGAAATAAAGCGCTTGAACAAAACTCGCTCCGGAACCGACACGCTGGCTCAATGGCTTCGGCGACCGGAGGTCAGCTATGATCAATTGCCTGGAGCCCGACCCGACCTGACCCCAGAGGTTGTGCAACAGGTGGAAATCGCCATCAAATACGCCGGCTATATTGACCGACAGGAAGCGGAAATCACGAAGTTCAAAACGCTGGAGGACAAACAAATCCCGGCCAACTTCGACTATGCCACCGTGCCGAGCCTGCGCAGCGAAGCACGGCAAAAGCTGTCGAAAATCCAGCCCGCCACGGTGGGCCAGGCCTCCCGCATTGCCGGCGTTTCCCCGTCCGACATCGGCATCCTGCTGGTCTGGCTCAAGCGTGGCCAGGCATCACCCCAACAAATACCCGATTCACCTGCCTGCGCTGCCGAAGAACATCAAAATGGCGATTCCGCGCACAATTCGTGTTGCGGTGATTTGTGACGGTGGTTTTCCATAAGTCGTTTATAGAGAATTACTTATAATATTTAGTTCATGTCTGGAACTCAAAAAGTTTCCGTCATTATTCCCATTTATGGCCGCTTGGGCGACACGGGCCGACTGGTTCGGGCGTTGCGCGAGCAAACCGTTCCGCCGCATGAGATCATTCTCGTGGACAGCAGCCCAACGGTGCTGGAAACCGTTCCTGAGGGCGTGCGTTATCTGAAGAATCCCGTGGATCTGGCCTTGAGCGGCGACTACAACCACGGAGCCCAGCATGCCACCGGCGACCTGCTGCTTTTGATGCAACAGGATTGCCTGCCGGGAAAGAAAACCGACCTGGAGGAAAATATAAAACTGCTGACGCCCGACCGCGTGGCCGTGACCTCCTCGGTGACGCTGCCACTGGAGAACTGGCAGCAGTATAATTTCTGGGGGCAGGCACTGATGGCCCGTTGGGTCGGGACATTCAAGCAGGGCATCAGCGGCAAGTTTGATCTGATTCGGGCCGATGTGTTTCGCGAGATAGGCGGTTACGACAACAAAACCTTCAGTTTCGCCGGCGAGGACATGGATTTGTATTTGCGCCTGAGCCAGCGCGGCGAAGTTCATGTGGCGCCCACGCAAATCATTCATCTGCACAACCAATCCGCAAAGACCGGTTGCGCCGACCTGTTCCGCAAGCAATTTCAACTGGCCGAATCCTTTGGCGCGCTTTTTCGCAAATGGGGCGGAAAACTCCGGAGCATTCCCTACGCCGGCACGTTCAGCCATCATTTGGCCAAGTATCTTTACCTGCTGTTGCCGCTTTGCCTGGTATGGCCGCGCCTTGTGATTCCGTTGCTGTTGGTGGCCGCCAACTTCACCAACGTCGAGGTCTGGCGCATTCGTTCGCCCAGGAAACTGCTGTTTTTACTGCTGAATCCGGCCCTGTTTTTGGCGGGCGCGCTGGGGACGCTCAAAGGTTTTGTGACTGGCCGCCAGCGCTATTCCGTGAACAAATAAGCCTGTGTTCGAGCTGCTGTTCAGAAAAGCCGCCCGGAGCTTTGGCATCGCCCTGGTGATGTGGCTTCGCCGCGCCTGGCTGCGAAAGGCGTTTGCCTTGGGCGCTACATTTTTTGATAAGGAGACCGCGCCGCCCAGCGGCGTGACCCTGCGCACCAAAGACTGGTGTTCCCGACAAAAACCACTGGCGAATTATAAGGAAATTATTCCTGAAAGCCGCGCCCCGCGCCGCCCGCCTCGCACGATTGAACCACAGGTTCACTGGAAATTTCGCGCCATTTCTGAAAGGCGGTTTCCTGCCACGTTTCTAGCGCAGGTGCCCTCGGGCCGTGTTGTGGGCGCACCGGGCTTTGTCATGACTCCGGACGGCCAGATTCTGGCAGATGTCTCAAAAGAGTGGTTTTTCACGCCCAACCAACATTCGTTGTTCTTCAAGGTGAAACTCCCGCCGCTCCAAAAACTCTCAGGAACCACGGTGACGCTCGCGGCCATTTCGGGAGGCACCTATTTTCATTGGCTGACCGATGTGCTGCCGAGACTGGCATTGTTGGAAAAGGCTGGTATTCGGCTCGCTGATGTGGATCGGTTCATTGTCAACGACAGCAGGGCTCCGTTCCTGAGGAAAACGCTCGATTTGCTGGGCATTCCGGAAAAAAAACGCGTGTTCACGTCTGCGCGATTTCATGCCCAATGCGAAACCCTTTTGGTGCCATCCATGCCCGGGCCCTCCGGCCAATGTCCGCAATGGGCAATCGCATTTTTGCGCGAGACATTTTTTCCGAAAATCGAAAGGGGCTCGGCACCGCAGCGCATCTACATCAGCCGCCAGCGCTCGCGTTACCGGCGCTTGCTGAATGAAGCACCGGTGCGTGATCTGCTCCTGTCACGCGGATTTCGCGAAGTGTTCCTTGAAGAATTGCCCTTTATAAAACAGGTCGAGCTGTTCGCCTCAGCCAGTGCCGTGGTGGCGCCACACGGGGCGGGCCTGACCAATCTCGCGTTTTGCTCCCCGGGAACGAAGGTGCTGGAACTGTTTTCCCCCAATTACGTCAACGAATGCTTTTGGGATCTGGCCGAGGAAACCAGGCTGGATTATCACTATCTGCTTGGGGAAGGGAAACAACCTGCGGAAAACGCAGACCCACACCGCGTCGAGGAGGACATTCGGGTGGATTGCGAAAAACTTCGTCGAACTCTCGATGCCGCAGGGCTGAAGTAACCCCTGAGAAAAATAAAAAAGCGAGACTGAAGGATCAGCCTCGCCTTTCAATAAATTATTAACTGCGCGAAACTCAGGCCTTGGCCTTGGCCGCGTCCTTTTTCCAGGTGCGTTTGGGGGCCTTGACAACCAAGCCCTTCTTGATGGCACTGGCGGCGACACGGACATAACGAACTTCGCCGTCAATAACCGCCTTGACGCGTTGCAGGTTGGGCATGAAGCGGCGCTTGGTGATTGCGGTCACGTGCGTGCCGATACCGCCTTTTTTCTTGGCTTTACCGCTGCGCCAGATGTGGCTGCCCTTGATCGGGCCCTTGCCGGTTAATTCACAAATTCGTGCCATAACAGTCTTTCTAAAAGGGCCGTGAAGTTACCAATCCGCCGGGGGAGCGCAAGTTTTAATTTTCATTCGCTATTCAAAAGCAGCTCAGGATCAACCACCCGCCGCGCCGTCATTCCAGCGGCACCAACCGGCGTCCCAGCACTTTTTGCCAATTCGTCTGGCCGATCAAAACGCCCGACACAATCAACAACATCGCCAGCCAGAAGGTTGGCGTGATGGGCTCTCCCAGAAACACGTTCGCCCACGTCATGCTGCTGAGCGGAATCAAATTGATGAATAAATATACCCGGCTGGTCGGCCAGTGACGCAGGGCGCTGTTCCAGATGGCGAACGCCCCGATGCCGCCGCCCAGAACGCAAAACGCCTGCACGAGCAACAGGTTCGTCTCCCAGCTCAGAGAACGCGATGAAATCTCCATCAAGGCCAATGGCGACAGCAACAGCGCCGCGCGCCAGAAGGTGTGGGCCGAAATCGCCGCCCCCGACAGCACGCTGCCAAAGGTGCGGCATTGGCGCCCGTAGAGGGTCCAAAGCCAGCTCGCGGCCAATGCCAGAACGTCCCCTAAAAGCCCGCCTGTTCCCGATTTGAGCGCGGGCCAGAACAGGACGAAAACACCCAGCAATCCCAGCAACGCCGCGCCGTAGCGCTGCGCGGAACGCCAGGTCCGGCCCGGACGCTCCTCCAAAACCAAAGCCCAGATGGGCGCGGTTCCCAGATACAACACCACCCGCGCCACGGAGGTGTAGGTCAGCGCGCAGTTGAACGCGAGAATGTACAGGGCCAGCGGCAACCCGCCCCGCAGCCAGAGGCGTTTTTTAAGCTCCGGCTCCATCACGGCCGTTGGCCCAAACCACCGGGTCCAGCGCATCAACAGGAGCAACAGCACGCCGGCGAGCAGAAACCGGGTGCAGCCCACAAAGATCGGCGGCCAGGACTGCACCAGGAACTTGGTCCCGGCATTGTTGCCGCCCCACAGGAAAATGGCGAAGAACAGGCCGAAACCAATCAGGGCATTGGAGGGAGCGCGATTCACATCAGCAACAACAAGCTGCAATCAAGCAGCTTTTAGGAAATTAAACAGCAAAAGTTGCGCAGAACAAATGTCGTAGGCACATCGACACACTGTTCTTGAAAGGCGGCGAGCAAAGTAGCACAGTGCGTCTCGCCTGCCCTACCTTTCACGCGAATCGTCCTCCATCCAGCGATATTAAATTAAGAACAGTGTGTGGATCCGCCCGTGGCAATGGCCAATGTGACCAATGACCAAAGACAGCAAGCCTTCCGTGGACATTGGACATTGGTCCTTGGTCCTTACATTTCCCCTTGCCCGTCATCGCCTCCGCAGTAAGGTTGGCCCATGCAGCATGCACCCGGATTTCTTCAGGTCGTCAACGAGGCTCGCCCTCGGGTTCGCGAAATCACCCTCGCCCAAGCGCGCGAGCGACTGGCCAGCAACCCCAAGGCCGTCCTGATGGATGTGCGCGAGGACGAGGAATGGAAGGCCGGCCACGCTGCCGAGGCCGTGCATCTGGGCCGTGGCGTGATGGAGCGCGACATCGAAACCCGCTTTCCCGACACCAGCACGGAAATCATCATGTATTGCGGCGGCGGTTACCGGTCGGTGCTGGCAGCGGACATGGCGCAGAAAATGGGCTACAAGAACGTGGCCTCCCTCATCGGCGGCTACAAGGCCATGGTCGCCGAGCAATGGCCGATGAAAAAAGAGGGATAATTACAATAATACGGCATCTCTCATTTAACTGGTGCAGCTATTCGATAAAACCGAATGCTGTGATCTTTTGCTTCTGGGTCGCGCAATGTGCCAGAACCTCTGCCATCCGTCACCGTGGTGGCAATATTCATCCAGTCGCCCGTGTTCCAGTCGTTTTTGGCCTGTAGAATGTAAATATGATTAGGAACGCCTTGGAACTCCATTAGTGTGATTCCATTCTCCATTGCCATGGTTGTGATTAGTAACGAATTGGTTTCTGTTTCAAAATCGATAGTCGGCTTTGCGACCACTCCCGTCGTGACACCGGTCGATGAGGCCAGCATTTTTACTGGCACGCGGCGCCCCGACATTAATTCTTTGTAGTCCGTGAAGCAGTGCTGAAAGGACATGTCCAAAGATCCATCCGGGTTTAGTCGAGCCAGCCAAGGAGCGGCGTTTCCGTTAACTTGCCGGAAAAAGCCACTGATTAGAATTTTTCCATCGTCTTGCACAGCCAAGCCCGCGATGCGTTCGTCCGTCTCACAGCGAAAACTACGATCTATCGAACCATCGTGGTTGAGGCGGACTGCGCCAATTACATTTCCGCCGTCAAGGTGCCGGAGGTCACTTCCCCGGGCTACAAGCAGTTTTCCGTCCTTTTGCAGACACAAGCTCACATGCCCGCGAGCCCGAAGGCTGTTGGTGTAACCAAGAACCGGACGCCACTCGTTATCAAACCGCATGAACCGTCCATCAGCTTCTTCCCGCACAAGCAAAATTGCCCCACCATCTGGCGTGCGCACCGCATAGCGACACAGTTCTATTGGAAATTTTTCGAACAAGACTTTCAAAACCCCTGCTGCATCACCGGCTGAAAGCGAATTTCCAGCCAGGAAAAACTCATGGATAAAACGTGCTTTGGGTGGCTTCAGACTCCACTCAGTTGGTTCTTTGTTTTGCCAGTCCACAGGGCGAAACAACCAAAGGCCTCGATCTGAGAGCAGCCCTATGAACTGCTCGCCAAAATTCGTCTTGGTTGAAGTTGGTTCCACGGTCTCAAGCACTCGGCCTGTATCATCCATGCGGAGAAACGGAGCGACCACTTGCCCGGTGGAATCAAAAGCAGCCGAATAAAATTGTGTTAGGCGAAAAGGCCGGGGCTGCAAGGAATTGTTCGCGTCGCGCCAAGGCACAAACTCTTTGTCCAACAGTCCGGTGGACAAAAGCATTGCTAATCCATTTCTTGGCTCCCCATCCACCTTTTTAAAGATGCCAGTCATTAATAACCGCCCGTCTGGTCTGACTGAGAGATGAGAGTCAAAGGCGCTAACGTAATTGGGCGGTTCTGCCCGGCAACCAAATCCATAATCCAGCGACCCATTTGGATGAAATCGGGCTACAGTGCCGTTAAGGGACCCGATAATTCCGGCCTCGGGCGTTGCAAAGAAGATAATTCCACCACCTGCAATTACAATCTTCCCATCCTGCTGCACAATCACGCTTCCAACCGGCCCAGAAATCATACACTTTGTCATTGGTGATGTCGGCGTCGTATTGGTGGATGAATTGCTCTGGGTGGCTCCAATAAGTGCGAAAAGAACATGTGCCACCGCAATTGGGGAGCGAAGCGCGTAGAAATAACACCTCATACCGGG
>CALJZV010000083.1 GCA_937983475.1 uncultured Verrucomicrobiales bacterium | reverse complement strand
TGTCTGGGGCTGGATAATGTGGAGCGCGTGCTTGGCCCTTGTGGCGGCCACGTATAACACGCGATGCTCACAGTCGGCGTTGGTGCGGATGCCGTCATAGGTGCGGTAGCTCACATCGGGCATCACTAACACGTTATCAGCCTCGCCGCCCTTGGCCCCGTGTATGCTGCTCACCGTGATGCGCGGCGGCTTGTTAAGCGGCTCGCCGCCCTTTAACACGGCGCGATAATACTCACGCTCCTCGTCGTGTATTTTCATCAGGGCTTCATACCAGACGCGTTCGGTGTTCAGGCCGTGGTGTTCCTTGAGCACGGCAAGGGTGAACTGGCCATCCGGGTCCGCGCCTTTCAAGTTCCTACGCTTGGGATCAACAAACTCACGGCGCGGCGGCATCTTGCCGTAGACCTCTTTGACTTCTTCCAACGTAAGGCTGCCGCCTTTGCGGAGGCGTTCCCACATGCGGATCGCTTTTAAGTTCTCACACGTAACCGGCGACCATCTACGGGTCTGGTAAGGCAGCCCGCTCTCACGCAAAAACTGCACCGCCGTCGGAATGAGAAAGTTGTTGCGCACCAGCACCAGCCAACTGCCAGTCTTTGGTCCCATGTCAACATGGCTGAGGTCCGGATAGGTCTCCACGTAACCCTGTTCCTCACGGGGTGTCCAATCCTTGGGTAGCCGCTCCTCCACGTTGTCTATAATATCCAAGCCGCGTTCATACACAGCGCGCGGCAGGCGGTAGCTCTTATCCAGAACCTCGCATGTTTCGGCCTCCCGACCAACGCGAATGAAGTCATCCACGCTGGCACCGGCCCACTCATAAATTGCTTGGTCGTCATCGCCCGCCAAGTAACTCACCTCGGCTGCTTTGTATAACTTGCGCACCATGCGCCATTGAAGACGACTGAGGTCCTGCGCTTCGTCTACGATCAGCGTGTGCAGGGATGGGATGTAGGGGTCGTCGCTGAGAGCAAATCGGGCAATCATGTCGCAGTAGTCGCACATCCCATGCTTGCGTTTATAGTCGTCGATGGTGGCGGCCAGTTGTTTGGTTTCGGCAAAGTCGATGCGCTCGTCGTTGTTGTATTTGTCAAAGGCGTAATCAAGGGGAACCTCCATGATGCGCGCAAGGTTAATCACGAACAACATAGAGTCGCCCTCGTGGGCCTTGCCCGCATCTTCATCGTCCTCAAAGTTGGTATAGCCCGACATGGGGACGCCAATGAGCGCGCCGATTTCGCGATAGTGGTTCTTGTCCAGCACTTCATTGCGCGTCATGCCCAAGCAGCGGAACGCAAAGCTGTGCAGCGTGCGGAACCATTGGAACTGATTACGGCCAAGGCCGAGGGTCTGCACGGCCCGGTCGCGAGCCTCTTCGGTGGCCTTCTTGGTGAACGACACAAACGCTATCCGGTTGGCCGGGGTGCCAGCCTTTAGCGTCTCCTCTACGATCTTGAGCAACCGCGTGGTTTTACCCGTGCCGGGCGGCCCCAGCAGCATGTGGAGATTGTTATACATTAGAACGGTGGCTCCTCAATGTGTGGGGTCTCGTGGACAATTTCTTCATACTCGGGCTTCGGCAACAGCCAGACGTTGAAGTGCCGCTGCTTGACCCAGAGTTGTCGCTTCTTCATGCCTATGTTGTGGAAAATGCTGACCACTTGTTGCCGCGTAAACTCTCTAAAGCGCACTTGCTCCAAGTAACGCATGAAGCCCTCAATGCGGAAGTTGTAAATTGCCCGGTCGTCTTCCCACACTTTATAGTTCACCAGCTTCTCACGGTCGGGACGGCTGTTCTTATCACAGTAGTCGTGCAAGTGTTGGAGCAGCTGGCCCTTGGCCGTCATCTCTTCGGGGATGCTGATGGTGTCCATGCGTTCGGTTAAGGTGGTCATCACACGCCGCCAGTCCTTTGCGGCCACTTGGGGAATGACAATGTTGACGCCCTCAAAGCAGCGCGTTTGGAACAGCCTTTGGTTCAGCAGCTCATTGGCCGAGACCGGCCCCAGCCTGTCCTCATTTACCGTGACGAAATACATGGGCGGGTCCGTCTCCACCTTGGTCAGCCCGCTAAAGTCCGGCAGTTCATCCTCCGGATTGATGCCAAATGGGCGCGTCATGCACAGCTGACGGTTGCAGTAATTCTTCAGCGGCGCGTTGTTGCACTGGTAAAAATAATCCTTCCGCTCCACCGACTTGATTATCTTCCCAATCTCCTCGCTATTTAGCGGCGGCTTACAGTTATCCCTGTTCGTCTTCTCCAGTTCCTGCCGCCAGCTTTCAGTGAACTTCTTGCGGTAGCACACGGCCACGTTGAACATCGCAACGTCTCGTTGGCCCTCCATGATGCCTTGGTTCAACAGGAGCTGCAAACAGGGAGGCCCGTCGGGCAGTAGGTCGAGGTCCTTAGTGGTGTCGATAACGGCAAGGCCTACGAGCGTCTCTTCGTCCATGCGCACTTCGTAGGCCTTGGCTAAAAACTCTTCAGCGGTTAGGTCTTTGCCCCGGTAGATGCAGTAACGGGTTGTGACCTCGTGGTCGTAATAGGGCACGTTGATCCAATTGCCGCTGTCGTCTTTACTGGTGATCTTGCTTTGCTTGGGGAATATCTCGCAATCGCCGTGACCTAAACTACTAGCCAGCTCCTGGAGTTTCTTGCGGACGGTTATGGCTGGCAGGGGGTCTTTGAAAAAGAAGAAAAGGTGTGCGCCGCCCGACTTGGTGCGGCAGAGGAGGATGGGATGGTCTTTGAGGGTGAGGCTGAGTTTTTCTAGGTCGGTGTTGTAGACATCAATGTCGAGCGCGGCCCAATATATTTTCCCATCCTTGCGGATCGGGCTTACACCCAGCCCGTTGCGCCCGGCAAGGTGCTCGTCCCACATCTCCACGGTGGCGGGGCCGGGGGCCGTCCAAGCCTTGCCGGTGGTCTTACCCTTTGCAGACTGCTCGGTGGTTTCCTTGGTGAGGATGTATTTCCCGTGATTGTGTTCACATCCCATAAACAAGGTGTGGAACTGCCACGCCATCGTCTGCTCTTCGGGCGGTGGCGGTGGGGCGGCAGGCTTTTTCTTTTTGGTTGTGCGTTTGGTGGCCATGGTTAGTCAGCTATCGGATTAGAATGTGAGCGCGGCGGGGAACTAACCCCGCCGCGCAATTAGATGCGAACGGTTAATTAGAACGGAAGTTGGCCGTTCCCACCGCCACCGTCATCATCTTCAACGGTTGCATCCACATCACGGGGGCCGCTGACGTCTACCTCAGCACTGGCCTTTACCAGCCCCTCACGGGCCTGCTGGCCAAGGTCGCGCGCTTGGGCATAGGCCGCCAACGCATCCTCATCGGCGAAGTCCAGAGCCTCGTGACCCTCCAGCTCCGGAACGTGCCAGCTGTATTGATCCTCGGTGCGCAGCGCGCTGCCAAAGCAATACATATTTGAGAACATAGGGGCCGTGAACGTGCGCCCGGTTTTGGGGTGCGTAATGCGCTGACGCGACATTACGGTGTTCCAGTTCCGCGCGGCCTTCCAGTGGGTAGCCTTCATGCTGAAGACGACAGGGTCAAGAGTTCCGTCCTCTTTGACCAAGAGGCAGAAGTATTGCGCCGTCTCCACCAGCTCATGTCCATTATCCATCACAAGCACCCGGTTGTTCTCCTCGTGCGGAGTGGCCGATTGCACGACGTTGCTGTGCGGGTCGTGCGTGCCGTGAAAGCCGCCACCATCGTCCCGCGGAGTCCACTCGGTATAAATCCGCTGATAGTGGACGGGGATAACAGTCACGCTGTCGAAGATCTCCTTCGTCACAGTGTGATAATACATGCCGGGCTGAGCACCGGCGATGTGGTCCTCATGGCCGGGCGTGCATTGGTCATTCGACTTTTGCAGCAGCATAATGCGCGCCAGCTCAAGGTCCTCTTGGCCAAAGCCAAGGTCTTGCTCTTGACTGTCCTGCGCCAGCATGTCAAAGGCGTCGGCCGGGCCAACTTCCGTTGACTGCCGCACTGCCGGGGCGGCAGCAGTTTGGGGAGCCTCTTCCTCGGGAGCCTCCTCGGTGGCGATGGCACTTTCCTCCTCCACTGCTGGGGGCGGCGGTGTGGCCGGGGGCTTCTTTTTAGCGGTGGCCGCTGTGGGCTTCTTGGAGGCCGCTTTTTTCTTGGGCGGCTTAGTCGCTGGTTTCTTCTTTCCTACGGGCTTGAGAGCCATAGTCCTATCTCCTTCTATTGGTTTTCAATTGGGTTAAAGGTTAAACGGCAGAAAGACGCACCTACGTCATTCTCCTTTCTTGGTTTTGTGGGTGCCTCCTTTCTTTACTTTAGGTTTTTGGATCTTGGCTATCTTGGGCCGGTAAACGCCAAATAGGTCTTGAGGCAATTTTTCGGCGGTGTAGCCGGGCTGCGCTTCTTCCTCCAGCAACGTGCGCACAAAAGCCTTTAATGATCCAGCGTGGACGCTCTCCTTTTGTGTGAAATCGATCTTTTTGCTGACAAGATACTTCATCACCAACTTGGCCAGTTCGTCCTCACCCTTGCCCAGCGCAACCTTGATCTCATTTTTGATGAGGTCCTCATGGTCGTTATCACGGAGCCACTGGTAAGCGTCACCCTGATTCTTCTTACTGATGGAAGCATAAATGGGTTCGTCTACCACAACCTCCGCGCCGTTTTCCAACTTAAAACTGGCGAGGCCCACTTGCTCCATCAACTTTGGTATATCGTCCTCCAACAACTTTGTGCGCCGCGCGCCAATGGTTTCCACCTTGGCAAGCAGCATCGCCTCAGTCTCGTCCAACTCCTCAACCTCGGCGGCGTATTTACTGACGAGCGCGAGCGTATCCTCTTGGCCCTCGGCCCGTGCCTCGGCATCCTTCTCCAACATGTCAAACGGCAGGCCGGGCGGTGGTGCCTTGGCCGTGCCCTTGGGTTTAGATAATCTGGTTCGGCTCTTTGTAGCCGCCGCTTTTTTGGCGGCCACCTTCTTTTTCGGTTTGATTGGCATCGCTGGATGATTCTCCTTTCTTAGCTTTGCGCATATCTAATCGGATCTTGTAGTATTTCCGATGCTCCCTGTCCCACTTGAGCATTGTAAACAAACCTCCACTCGCCTCCACAGCCACGATGCTCGCGATGGCTATGGCAGCAGGATCACCGATGGCTAACAGGTAGTCGTCGGAAGTAAAGTCTCGCAGCGCGCGGCGCAGCGTGTTAATTGTATCCTCTGGCCTCAGGAAAACCTGTTCCCCCGGCGGCAACAGGGCTACGAGGTCGCCGTAGCGGGCGGCGTCGGTTAGGTTGCGCCCGCGCACTTCTTGCACGACGTAGACTGTCGGCTGGGGTGTGGGCTTGATTTTGTCCATTATGCTGGCTCCACTGTAAGGGTAGGATAGAAGGCTTGCAGCTCTCCCGCTAATCGCTGGCGGGCGGCGGCTTGGATGCGGTCGCACTTGTCGGGGTTGACGCCTGCCTGTTTGGCAAGCCCGGCCATAGTGTATTCACGGTCCCAATCGGGCTGGTCTTCGGCGCGGCGTTTGTTGATCCACCAGTCAAAATAAGAGAACGGCACTTCCTCGAGCGCATCGTTGCGGTGCTTACCAAAATTGATTCGGCCGTAATCTACCGGGCTGTAGCTGGTGCTGAACAGCTCGTCGCAGAAGTTCGGGCTTAGGCCGGGGTCGTCCTCGGTGATGGGCCAGTCCTTCGCAAAACCTTCTAAGCATGTGCCAACCAAACCTTGGAACACATCCACCAGCGCGCGCACATCATCGTCGGCCCGGTGGGTGGGGGCGTTGGCGCGCGGACATCCATAGTAATGGAACAGCGTATTGAGTTTATGATTCTCGGTGGGCACCAAATGGCGCGCCAGCCGCAAGGTATCGATGACGCCGACGTGGGCGTTGAACAGCTCGGTGCGCGCCTCCTGCTCACTGCACTTGCGGGCGCGCATGAGCGCATGGACGAGCGTCTCATAATCGTATGCCGCATTGTGGGCAAGCCACACCGTCCCGCGCATCTTCTTAATAAACTCCTCAACCTGCATGTCCTCCGGCAGGGCAGTGGCAACATCTTCATCGCTCTGCTTTTGCTCTCCGTTGGCTTCGGGAGGTATCGGCACGCCGGGGTCTGATCGTTTATGATAGGTCAGACTGTCAGAGCCATCTAGATGGCACGGCACCAGCGCGCTGCCATCGTAGTCCAGCTTGAAACGGCTGGCCGCAAACTCGCAGATGCGAACCTCGGTGGGGTCGTAGCCGGTGGTTTCTAAATCGAAAGCGCAGAATGTGAGTGAGGTGATTTGTGTGGGCATACAATAACTTTCTTATTTCTACGTTCTAATGGAACTGCGTAGGCCTGCCCGTTGGGGCGGGCTGTGTGTTAGGAGCCTGACTTTTATTGGTGGCCACCGTTTAATCAAGGCTTGGAGACAGCAAACCTTCGCAGTTCCAAGCCTGTAATGGTAGGGGCGGCCCGCCATTAGAGCAAACTCTATTTTAGTAAGTCGAGCTTACCATGTAAATCCTCCAGCGTTTGGGATAACGTCACCAGCTCACCAACCTCGGGGGCGTCGGTGCCGGGGGTAAAGAACTGACCATCGCAGAGGGCGTCGGCCTTGTTGCGTATGGTTTCGGCATGGACGCAGCAGAGCAGGCGCAGTTCGTCCTTGCTCAGCTCAATATTTATCTTTTGCACTGCCATCCATCTACTCTCCAAAGTAAAAATGCGCGGGGCCACCGACGACCCCGCGCTAGGGGCCTCTTATTCCTCCGGCGGTGGTGCCGGGGGATCCGCAGGCGGCTCGGGGTCAGCTGGCGGGGGCGTAGGTGGCGCAGCGGGTTCCGCTGGAGCCTTGGGCTGAGCGACGCAGTCCTTGGGTTCAAGGTGCGCAATCTCGATGCCCTCAATACGCTTGGCCAGTTCACTGCGCAGCATTGCGTTGAAGTGCTGCTTGAGTTTGGCTGCGCTTAGCGCGGCCACAACTTTGGGAAGCCGAATCTCCGACCGAAAGTTAAGTGTTTCGTGCTCGGCGTCTGGTCCAAGCTCATGCACACAGACGTCGACGACATCGTGCATGACCAAATCCAGCTTGCCTTGGAGCTCGTCATTATCTTTCATCAGCCGTTGGTTCAACTCTTCCGAGTTCTTAAGCTGCCCTTCAAGTTCCGCAATGCGCAACAAGTGCGCGGCGTTTAATGTTCCAGCCATGGGGCGTCACCTCCTTCCTTGTTTGGATGCTCATATCCAATCCTCAAGTTGGTCGCCGGTAACAGTGGCGGCCATCATGTTCTTGGACCGCAGCGAGCGAATTATTTTACCATCCACCGTATTAGAAGCAACAAGGTCGATGATGCTGAGCGACTTGGTTTGGCCAATACGATGAGCGCGGTCCTCGCTCTGGAGGCGTTCCTCCAAGTCGTAGTTGTTGCTGTAGTAAACCTCGGTCGCAGCCACGGTGAGCGTCAACCCCCTGCCCCCGGTGGATTGGTTACTGATAAAGAACCGCGCCCCGCCGTCCTCACGCTTGAACGAGCGCAAGGCCTCTTTGCGGTCCTCATCGCTGGTGCCGCCGTAGTAGGTGCGCACGGCGTCGCGTCCGTAGACTTCAGCGAGGGCATTATAGATGTCCTCTATGCAGGGCACAAAGTTGGCCCAGATGATTACCTTGCCGTCAATAGTCTCGAGAAGTTCAAGCAGCGCGGCGATGCGAGGGTTCTTGGCCGGTTCGTCAAAGAAGCGATGCACCACCTTGTTGTCGTCTATGATGTAGCCGCAGGTGATTTGATGGGCCTTCATCATCTGCGTAATCACCAGCGGGGCGGCGACGGTGGTGTCGCCATACTCGGCAAGGGCGTGTTCCTTCATGCGGTCGTAGATCTTACGCTGCTCCGGCGCGAGCTCTAGCTGGAACTTACTATAGATCTTCGGTGGCAAGTCTAGGCAATCGGCCCGGAGCACGCGGTAGCTGTGCTCTTGGATTAGCTTGGCCAGCTCTTCCACGCGACGATAGCCCACGACCTTCTTAAAGGGCCGCCTCCCACCGATCTGCGTCAGTTCGGTTATGGCGTAGCGATTCTGAAACGCCGACCATGTGCGCTGACCAAAGTAGTTCTTCTGCAAGAACTCGAACTGCGGGTAAGCATCCAACGGGCTGCGGGTAACAGGGGTCCCTGTTAAAATCCGTCGGTAGAGCGCGCCGCTCAGCCGGGCCAGTTCAAGCGTGCGCTTGGTGCGTTTGCTGGTGCGGTTCTTGATTTTGGTAGACTCGTCCACCACCAGCAGGCACCGCCGCTGCCTGATGAACCACATAAGATACTCGTGGGCGCGCCCCGCGCTGATGGCTTCTATGTTAACGGCCATGACCGTTAAATCGTAGCCCTTTGGCGGGTCTGCTGCCAGCTCCAATTTCCTGCGGTAAGTCTTATTCTTAGTCTTGTTTTCCCACAGCAAATAATAAGGCCGGATGCTTGGGTGTAAGTGGGTGGGGAACTGGCCGAAGTCCTCAGGGTCCTCGTTGATCCAGTTTTCATAGAGCCCTTTGGGCGCAATAATAACCACGGCGTCAATCTTGTCGCGGAGGTGGAGATAGGCAGCGGTGTCGACGATGACCTTAGACTTGCCCGTGCCCTGCTGCATTAGCAGGCCAAAGAACTCATCATCTTTGCTGGCGTGGAACACGTCACGCTGATGGTCGTAGGGCGGCGTGTGGAACTGGTAGCCGGGGGTGAGGCTCATTGTTTCTTCTTCTTTTTCTTCTTCGTCGAAGATGTAAAGTAGTCTTCCCGCTCAGCGCGCGCCTTATCAAACGCGGCCTTGGCGTTGGGGAAGTTGAGGCCATGAGTAAACACGTCCTCCAGTTGGCGCACAGCATCCTCGTCACAGCGCGTCCAGACGACCATCAGGGCGTTCTCGGCGTGGCGGTCACACACATGCTCAAAGCACGCCTTGCGGAACGTGTGGTAGCACGCGCTTACGGCCACATGGAGCAGCTCGTGCCGCAGGATGTTGAGCAGCTGCTCCTCGTCACTAATCTCTTGGGCGTTGATGATGATCGTGGCTTCCTTATAGCCCTCGTTCGCCAAGCACTGTCCGGCCACCGCGCCGTCAAAGTCGTTGGGGCCGCTGATGTCACGATATTCAACATGGATTTTCCACTGTTGGATATTGAGTAGCCACATGGCGGCCTGTATGTTGTCTTCCACTATGGCGCGGGCTTTACTGATGTCCACGGGTCAGAACTCCTTTGGCTCAATCATGCCCCAATTAATCAAGTCGGCGCGGGCGTGTTGGTAGTCATTCCAATTGATTAGCACGTAAGGGCCAGTCTGGTCCTCAACGGGCGGGCTGATTTCACGGGCATGATCCACCACCAAGGCGCGCAGCTTACTCTTGCGGTAGAACGTGAGCACACAATGCGGCATCCTCAGCACCATGACCCCACGGGCCAGCCGGTCGCCGTCGGGATACACAACAAGCATCTCCGTCTGACCGGTCTGGCATACGCGCTTCTCGGTAAGGGGGAACAATTTAAGTTCCAACTCCTCAAGGCGTTCTATGGGGTCTTCAGCAAACACTTACACGCGCCGCCTTTTTGGGGGCCGGGCCGGGCCGGGCATCTTGGGCATCGCGGTGGCGCGCACAAGTTTATCCATGGCAGCGGAGCGGCGCATCTTCAATTCAAGATACTCGAACCACACTTTGCCCGTGGCCGGGTCGGTATTGGTGGCGAGGGCAAACTGGCGCACATCGCCGTTCTCCATCAGTCTGGCCACGGTCTCCTCGTCCAGCTCGGCACCGGGCGGGATAGCGGTAAAGTCGATGAGAGGGATGTTGACAAGGTCGTGCAGCGGGGCAATGAACTGCCGCACGTATTCGCCGCCGCAGCGCGTGCGCACGCGCACGTTATACGACTCGCCCTCCACCATCTCTTTTTTCAGCCTGCCCACAGTGTCCATCGTGGTGTTGCGCTGCCCGGCCTCCAAGGCCACAAGGGTCAGCAGGCCGTCCTCAAAATCCTTGGCAGCAGCATCGCGAATCTGCTCGTCCTCAATGCTGGCCAAAATCTCCTCCACCTTTTCCGGCGTGGGCTTGCGCCACTCGTAGGCCGGGGGGAGGGCTTGGTCGATGCTGTAGAACATCGAGCGCATCATAGCATCGCCCGAACACCGGGCGTTCTGGCAGGCGAGCGTTGCCGGGGTAACGCCCACGTCCATATCCACCGTGACGATGGTGCGCAGGCACACCGGGCACACATAGGCGTTCTTCTTGCCTACGTTTGTCTTTTCACCATCACCACCGCCGTTGATCTCCTCAATCTCAGCTGTCATTCTACCAATCCACCTTTCCTATAGTATAATTGAACACTTTGAACAAAACAAAGTTTATCGGGCCAACATAGACGCCGCGCTCATCACTGAGGGCAAGCACCCTGTCAAAGTCCAGTTGCGTCAGCAGCACGGGTGAGCCAAACGTAGGATCATCGGGGAGCCACGCTTCTTTATACGTGCGCACGCTGCCCTTGCCATCGCTGCCGCCTACGGCGTGCCGCATGTTGACGCGATAATACCATTGCGCGCCGTAGCGGAAAGGCCACTCGCGCCCGTAAGGCAGCTGATCGAGGGGGATGCGCCAGCGGTCTTCTATTGCGTCCAGAATTCCCATTGCGAGCCTCCTCTTATGTTGGCTTGCGGCTTGGTCTGCCAGTAGCGCGGCACCCCGCTGAGGCACTGCACAATGATGGAGCCTGAAAAGTGCAGCTGCTCCTCCTCCATCTGCTCAGGCATAATCTGCTTATAGACGCCCACGTAACGCCGCTCCACTAGCCACGGGTAGGGGTAGCTGGTATTGATGGCCACCGGCTCGCCAATATAGAGTTGCTCAGGCTGCACGCCGTAGAGGTCCCAGCGGCTCATGATCAGGTCTTCCAGCTCACCGGGGTCGTAGACCTTCCAGCTGTTGCCGGGCGCGGGCGTCGGATCCTCCAGCCGGTGGTTGTGCAGCCACCGCAGCCCCGGCCCCCGGTTAAAGCTGGGCCGGGGAGCCTTGGCATACACAACCGGATTCATTCTAATGGGGGCAGCGGGCCAGCCAAACGGTTCTGAGTTATCGGGTTCCACGGCCTTTTCCTTTCTTCTTATAAGCCTTGATGGCCTTGGTCACAATAGACCAGTTCTTCGCCACGTTGTTCAGCTGAGCGCGCTCGCGGTTCTCGCGGCTGATGCGGCGGTTCCATGCAGTGCCGTCCACGCGCTTTTCAATCGCTTTATCGATTAGCGTGGTCAGCACGTTGGGTTCCAGCGCATCAAGTTCCCAGCTGTTCACGCCATGCTCATCAATGTAGGCGTTGGCGCGGCTGTCGGTTATTTTAGCCGGGTTTGGGGGCGGGTTATACTTCCTGATCTGATCCCTGTTTAGCGCGAGCCGTTCCACTTCTAAATCCTGGACTTGAAACAGGGTTAGGCGGTCGAAAATGTCACGCGTCATGTCGATGCCGCTGGGGTCGTGGTCGCCAAGGTGTAAGATGTCCACAGGCCGCTCGCCGCCCCGGCTCTTAAACGCAAGCCGCTGGGCCGCCGCCCACATCTCACTCTGACTCACGTAACCCCGGCAGCAGAACCACGGCACACGCCAGCGGTCAGCGGCGCGGGCAACTACGCTGGCGAGGGCTTCCTTCTCCACCCAGACCTCCACGTAGCGCGGCTGATAGTCCCATGTGTTTACCATATACTGACTGGCGCAGCTGGTAACGATGTCGCTCGGCCCCTCCCAGCTGGGCAGGCGTTGGAGGTTACGTGTGCGGTCCTCTATGGCGTGCCAGCTTATTAGCCCGGCCAGCCGGGCCTGACTGATCACCTCGCCCAGCCGTTTGTAGCTCAGCGGGGTGTTGGACAGCAGGCCGCGCGCGACGAACTGGTAGTAAAGCTGCCGCAGCGTCAGCTTGTAGCCTTGCTGATCATATTGCGCGATGATCTCGTTGGCTTGCACCACCATCAACGCGGTGCGCTTGCCAAAGCGGCGCGGGACGTAGCAGATGTGATTTGCTGATGACAGGACTTCCATGATTATCCGTTTTCCTCCCTTTTGTGCGCCGCATAGGTGCCGAGCTTGCCGTAAGCTGACACAGACGGCAGATCACCGCTCCATATCGCGTCATGGGCTCGCGCAGCGTAGTTGCTGCTGAACAGCGGGTGGTCGCCTACCAGCACACACAGCGCAGTCCAAGTATCAGACTTGATTTCTATCTTGTCTAGCGTGCTCATGTCATCGGTATCTATGCCGTAAGAATTTACGTAGATCCATATCACATATTCGGCCCCAGCTTCAAGCCGCGCCACGTTTACGACCAACTCGGCAGAGCGGACGCGGGTGTCTTGTTTAAGGAAGGCCATTAGCTCCTCAATTGTTGGGATCATTTTTAATTTTCTCCTTTAGGTCTTGCTCAAGTTTTTCGGCCTCAATTTTATCGCGCTCATCCATGACCAGCTCATCGTGACAGCTGATCACGTGTTCTGCCCGCGTGCGCGGGTTGCTGAAGCGTCCGTCGCTGACGTGCATGTAGACCTTCGACACTTCCGCCATCACGGCGTCCTCAACCACCTCACACTCGTCAGGGCTACGCCCGGCAAAGGCGTTGACGCACGCGCGCCCGTAAGCGTAGGCGGGCAGCGACACAAGGATGCCCTCCATGTTGTCCCACCCGCCCGACTGGTAGTCGGGGTGCGTCTCACGGTCGCAGGGCGGCCACGGCTTAAAGTCCTTTTGCGCGGGGCTGCGGTTGCGCTGCACAAACCTGAAGAACCCCTCGGCCGTGGGCGCGGGGTTGGCGTGCAAATACTGGTAGAGGGCGAAGACCTCGTCCTTGGGCAGCCGCTCCAACCGCCTGCCTGCAAGAACACAGTAGGCCTCGTGCATCTCATCATCGATCTTTTCCTCAGGGAGCCACCCTGTTAGTTTGTCGCTCATTTTTCCACCAGCCTTTTTCACATCTTCCTTGGTCTTGCGCTCACAAATAAAGAACCCCGGCTCTCCCAAGCAGGGCGGCACCCAATGGCCGTTGGTCAGCTCGCCGCACATTACACAGGGCCGCTTGTCACGCTCCCGTTGGCGAGCGTAGCGAATCTGCTTTTTCCGTTTGCTGAGCTTCATCCTCGCGCCTCCAGTTCCGCCTGTCGGTCTTCAACCAGCTTCAAGTGCGCGTGCCTCATTCTGGTGATGCTTGGGATCTCCATCAGATAGCCTTGAGGCAAAGCCACAACAGGAACAGTTGAGCGGTTTTGCCAATATGCCGTGTTGATGTGATCGGCTACCCCGAGATAGAGATTGTCGGATTCATCAAACATCAGGTCACCATTCTTGAAGAATCCGGCCTGACACCATTTCTTTTTGGGGATGTCGATTTTCACTTCCCAGCCTCCAATCCACGCATCCGGCTTAGGGCTTCCCGCGCTATTTGTGCGCATTGATTGAACGCTTTATGCGAGCCTATCTCGTGCATTCGCGGCGCGCCAGTCACACCGGGGGAATTTGAATCGGCACCTAGCAAAGTCATTCCTTCCATTCCCGCTATTTCTTCCAGTGCCGCCTCTGCCTGTTGCGGATCGGGCGGCTCACAGCAGTCGGCAGCTTGCCGCAGGTCTTCGGTTGTAAAGTTGGCGGCCAAGTGGATAGACACGTCCTCACGGGTGCCCGTCTGGTTCACATCGGCCAGCACGCGCAACTTGTGTGCCAGTTGTTTGCGGGCTTTACGCTCCATTTTCAATCTCCTTTAATATTCTGTTCTATCCAAGGATACTCCACACCGTTGACGCAACTGAATAAGGCCTTAAAAATAGCTTTTGCGCCCACCGGAGGAACTGCCATGCCGATCTGTTTACGAACACTGCCACGCCTGCCACAGAACTCATAATAATCCGGAAAACTTTGCAGGCGCGCCCGCTCCCGATTGGTCAAGGCTCGTGGATCAGCCCAATGGTAAACATGCGTTCCACCGCCTCCGCTGCCGGTTATGGTGTAGGCGGGTTTGTCGGGATCAAGTCGCCTGTAGATCTGGCTTATAGTTGCGCCCTTCACGTTCAACTTCAAGTGTTCCGGCAAATCGGCATTGAAAGCGTTTTGTCCCGGCTTGATGTGCCTAAGCCGCTCAATAACTGCGGGGCTTTGTTTAGTGGGCTCTTGATTCGCCGCAAGCTCAGGGATAGGCGGGCACTCTAACGCTGTGCGGCAGGAAACATCGATGTGCGAATATAAACTAGGGCATGGAACCCTATACACTAGAGCAATATCCCTGCGCACACCTACAATCACAATCCGTTTACGCGCCTGAGGCACCCCGTATTTGCTGAAATCGTATAAGTGTGGATAGAGGCTATATCCAGCTTTGCGGAATCTACCTAGCACAGCCTCAAAGGCCCTGCCGCCATCGGCAGAGCGCAGGCCACCTACATTTTCGGCAACAAAAAACGATGGCTTGAAATACTCCAACGCCCGCGCACAGTAGACATAAAGTGGCCCGTATTTACCAGACAGCCCACGCTGCTCGCCCACAACGCTGAAGTCATTGCATGGGAAACCAAAGGTTAAGATATCCACTGCGGATATTCGGCCTAACGTGCTCCAACGTAAAGTCCGCACATCACAACAGAGCACGTTGTCCCAATCGTCTGCCAAATTAAGCCCGTAGGTGGCACAACTATCAGCGTCATAGTCTGTAGCCCAAACATGGCGCACCGCGTCTGAAGCCATAGCTGCCCCCAAACCCAGCCCACCGGGGCCACAAAAAAGCTCACCTAATCTTAGGATCGACATTTTATTTCCTTCACAACTTCAATCAGGTTTTGGGTTAATTCCTCCAACTTGGCAAGCTGGGGGTTCTCTTCCGGCTGGGCCGGGGGCCAAATATGGTCCAACACGCTGTTGACCGTCTCGCGGTCGTTGGGGATAGCAAACCAAGACTCGCGGAAGGTTTCCCACGCTTTGCTGTCCTCAGCGCAGGCCTTGCTCCGCACATGGGGCGGCAACAAGTCCAGCGGCGTGCTCCACACCCCATTAATCCTCCACGCCCAAGTGCGAGTATGAAAATCATGCCACTGGACTTGCCCCGGTGGGCGGTCCACATGGTAGCGGATCAGCTCACACAAATGCTCGGGAAAACGCAAGCCCAACACCCGCTCAAGTTCAGCCATGTGGGGATTCTCAATCTTGCGCAAACCAAAAGCGGCGGCAAATTCCTCCGTCTTAGCCTTGTCGTCTCGAAGCTGCACTGTCACAAAAGCCACCCTTTCTCGGCTAATGGACAGGGTGCCTCCAAGCGGCTGTCGCAGCACTACGTCACTCTCCACGTACTGACCGGGGCCAATATATTCCATCACTGTGCCGCGCGCATACTCTTGACCCAAGTGACGCACGCTCGTCAATAACATACAGTGGACTTTTTCAGGGTGTAGCGGTAAGTTAGGCTTTGTCATTTTGCTCGTCCTCCTCGTTCCATTTGGCAAGGTTATCATACAACAGGTCGGGGATCACGAAGGCAGCGGGCGCACCGCCCTGTTCCACGTGCTTATGGAAGGCATCGACGGCCTGACACAGGATTTCGTGGTGGTGCTGGTTCTGCTTGCGGCAGCTGACCACATCACGGGTGACCTCCTGGAGCAAAGCTACCGAAGCGAGGAACTTGGCCTCGCGCCGCAGTAGGTCATCGCGAAGCACCTTGATGCGGGCCGTCTGCGGGGCAACGTCGGCCTGCATGGCCTTCAGCTCCTCCAGCGCAGCCTTGGCGCGGCCCAAAGCACGGGCGGCCATGGCGGTGCCGCCCTTTAGCAGCCCGGCGCACAGCACAAACCCGGCCAGCAGGCCAAGCACAAACCACACAACGGCGGCCACGATTACAGCATGTTCTACGTCAATCACTTTTGGGGTTGGGTGTATAGAGCACAGGGAACACCGCTCTCCTTTCTCACTTTCTATATGTAAACCGGCAGCACTCGCCGGGGGATCCATTGTTACGACAGCCGATGGCGCGGCTTTGGTTTGGGGTGGCAACTCGGCCGCAGCGCAATCGGTTAAGGTTGCTTAGCTAGAGGGGTGAAACGCTGACTAACCCAAAATCAGATGAGGACATCCCAAAACGGCTTAGTCCAACCAACCCCAGCGCATCGCCACGCGGGCATCGGCTGCCTCAACAATGGATCCCCCTTTGTGTGCAACTACGAAAAAGGATGACTGACACTCCGGCCACCAGCGCGCCGCCAACAGGCGGAAGACCAGCACCGCACGCGGCGGGCTGGGCCTGTAGGAAAACACTGGTTCTGTGCCGGTTGCTCATCATCGAAGCGAGCACTTTAGCGACCCCTTTTGCTACATGCAAGCATTATTTCGCCATTTTGCAAAAAAAGTTTTCAAGGTGCCAAACGGCACATTTTGGGGCGGTTTGTAGTGGGCCGCATGGGGACCACTACGGGGGCGCACTACACCCCGGCTACTCATTACTATATTAGGGGCTGTGTAGTAGGTGTAGTGGGTGTAGTAGGGCTTTCTATATAGGCTAAATTGGTTCAGCAGTGGCTATCTGCTCTACTACACTTACTACACTTACTACGGTTGATGGATAAACGTAACAGGAGCAGGGATCTACGTTGTAGTAGTTCACGTAGTAGATGTAGTGTCTAATCCGTCGCGCGCAGGGCTTGACTCTCATATATGAGTGAAAATATCTCCTTATAAAGGGACAAAAAATCGGGGCGTAAGCGAAGTGGTGACAACGATCTACGTCTTTAGAATTAGACGCGTCTGTCACGGGTTTATTGGGTTTACGCGGCATCCCTGTTGCCGGGGCCGTGCTGACAGGCCGTTGGGCCGGGCCTACTACGGGCCGGGCGGCGCGCCGGGGGTCTTTTTGCTTGCCGCGCTTGGCGGGGCTGTGTTATTCCTGTTCTCTGTAGGATAGGAATAAGAACTCTTATGGCACCTAAAAAGAAATCAGCCGCAGGCCGCCCCCGCGCCAAGACGCCCCGCAAAGCCGAGGGCCAAGATACCGTGGAGGCCGCCGAACTCCCCCTGACCAAGTTGCTCAAGATGCGCATGGATCAGGACGTTGAGTATAAAGGAGAAACGGTCCCAGCTAAGTGCGCCATCGTCGACCGTGTTGTAACCATGGCGACCGAGGAAGGCGATAAGTGGGCCATCAATTTTATCTGGGACAGAATAGAGGGCAAGCCGCTCCAGCAGATGAATATAGGAGGCCAAGTCCCGAACTCTCTCGCAGAATTGATCCAATTAGGTATGGAAGGAAAGGCTTAGATCATGGAAACTCCCTGCATTGACGAACAGGCTCTCGCTCAGCGCATTTGCAAGCGCGAGGGCGGTGAGAAGCAACTGAGCATCGCCCAAGTCAAGGAAGTGCTCCGCATTACGCTTGAAGAGATCGCCCTTGAGGTTGACAGTCTTGAAGGCACAGCGGCCCTCTTTGGCACATTGGCCAAGCACGCGGAGAACGCTGAGAAAACCAGCGGCGACGATGGGCCTCAAGCCTCTAACTAAAATCCAAGACCCTGATGTGTCGCTCAACAAGCGGCGCAAGCTGTCCAAGGCGGCCAAGGGCCGCATGGCTGGCGAGCATGGTGAGAAGATGCGCGCCGCCGCGCATACTCCAGAGGCTCAGTCCAAACACAATGGCGCAGTCTCGCTAACCATGCGGGCCAACATGGTAGACGTTGAGAAGGAGCGTCCCGACCAGTTTAAGCAGCGCATCACGCCCAATAAGATAGAGCTCATCCAACGGGACATCTGGGAAAACGGCCAAGAGTGGATTGACAAGTTGTGGGGCAGCGAGCGCGTCAACGACCCCGGCCATGTCCCATTCAAGCCGTGGCACAAGCAGATCGAAATCTTAGAGTCTGTCCAGAGGCACAATCTCACCGTGGCCCATAGTGGGAACGGCGTGGGGAAGACTAAGATCGTGTCGGCGATTAGTATCCTGTTTCTCATGGGCCACATGCCGAGCACGGTGTTCACAACGTCCAGCGGTTGGCGAGAACTGGAAAAAGTGCTGTGGCCTGAAATCAGGAACCTCTTCTATACCTCTGCGCTGCCTCTGGGGGCAGAGCCTAAGACTGTGGAGTGGCTGCCGGGCAAAAAAGGGGCGCGTCACACAGATCGCTGGCGAATGGTGGCCGTGGCGGCCAAGGATAAGAACAATTTTGCGGGCTTCCATAATCGTAGAGTGTTGGGTGTTGGCGATGAGGCTGATGGCATAGAGGCTGAAGTCTTACAAGCGATGTTCGGTAACGCTACGGGCGAGCACGATAGACTTTTGTTGACGGGCAACCCGCACACACCGGGGTCGGCTTTTCACAAGGCCACGCTCAGCTCAGAGTGGAATTCTATTCATGTGCCGTGCTGGGAGCATCCCAACGTCGTCAGCGGGCGCGAGATCTTCCCCGGCATGGTCACCACGCGCTGGATTGACCTGATGCGCGAGGAATTGGGTGAAGGAACACCCGCTTGGCAGAGCCGGGTGGAAGGCGTGTTCCCCGAGCACGACAGCCTTGCCGTTGTGCCCTACAGTTGGATCGTGGCAGCCACCAAGCGCGCCGAGCCAAGCGAAATGAACCGCGATACGGCGGTTCTGGCCGTGGACGTGGCCCGCTCTGAGACGGGCGATTTAACGGTTTTCCTGCTCCGGGATGATCAGGGAGTGTGGTATATGGAGGCCTTTCGCGGGGCAAGCACCATGCAGACGGCCGGAAGAATTATGTTGCTCGCTGAGCAGTTTGAGCCTACAGTGATCTCTGTGGACGACGTGGGCGTAGGCGGTGGCGTCGTGGATCGCCTGATGGAGCACTTCGCGTCCGGTGAGCTGAAGAAGCTAGGAGTCAAGAGACTGGAGGGCGTTGGATTCGGGGAAAGGGCTGCCGACCATAAGAAGTTCTTCAACCGCCGCGCCGAGTGTTACTGGAAGACGCGTGAGCTGTTGGACCCCGAAAAGGGATGCGACTTCTACATCCCGCCACAGTATCTCAATCGCCTTTCAGAAATGTCCGTCTGCCGCATCGAGCCGCACAGCTCCGGGAAAATTAAGATGGAGAGCAAAGAAAAGATCAAGGAACGCCTGAAGCGTTCGCCCGACTTTGCCGATACGCTTGCCCTCAGCTGTGACGTCGGCTCTAACCCCGTCAACGTGCAGATTGTCAAGACCATAGACCTCCGTGAAATTAGCCCGGCCTTCATCTAGGCGGGCTTTGTTACAGTTATCCCCCAAGGAGCCGCAGCCATGGCCACAGAAACCTTGCACCTCAACCAGAAGCACACGGATTGGAAAAAGGTGCATGACACACGGGTCAGGGCCAGCGAACTCTACGAGGGGGAGTATCTGGTCAAGAAGCGCGCAGACCGCTACCTCTTCCCCAACAAGGCAGAAACAAAAGAGTCTTACGAACGCCGCCTCAAGCGGGCGCATTATGACAACTGGATGTCGCCGAGCATTGCTGCCCGGCAAGCGTTGCTTTGGGCCAAGTCGCCCACCCGTGAGGAATTCGGTGATCTCGAGAAGTTCATTGACGACGTTGACGGCTTCGGCACTTCGGCTGACGTGTTCTTTATGACTGTGACGGAGCGGGCCATGGTGGAGGGCCTCCATTGGGTGCTGGTGGACAAGGTTGCGCCGCCCGATGACGTGGAAGCGAGCGAGCTGACAAGACAAGACGACTTTGAGCTGGGCCTGCGCCCCTATATGCGAGCCATCTCCGGTGAGCATGTGTTTGACTGGGATGTAGACGGAGACAGGAAGTTGGACTGGGTGGTGGTTGCCCAGAACCGGCAAAATAAGCCCGGCCCCGGTGAGACGGCCCAATGTATCCCGCAGCGCGTAGTTTGGACGCGCCAAGAGTGGATCATCTATGAGCCTGACGGCAAGGGCCACGGCGAATCGCAGATCAATCAGCTTACCAACACCCACCGCGAAGACGAGTGCGAAGTGGATGTGGACATCGTTGCCCCCAGCGAGGGCAGCTGGGTTGAGACCAAGCGTGGGACGCACGGGCTGGGCGTGGTTCCCATCACGCCGTTTTACGGCATACGGGAAAGGAACTTCTTAGGCTGGCCCGTGACCAAGGACATCGTCGGCAAGTGCATCGCCGTTTATAACAAAGAGAGCGATCGTGACACCGCCGAATTCAAGACCAACACGCCCATCCCTGTTATCATCGCCGAGTCTAACCCTGAGAAGGTAGAGGTCACCAGTGAGAACGGCCTGTATTTGCCCGTTCGTAAAGACGGCCCGGCTCCATCCGTCAGTTATCTTGAATATCAGGGCGCGGGCATTGAACAGGGACGGCAAAGTGAGCGGGACCTGATTAAGCGTATCTTTGAGACGCAGTTGCAGTCCATGAAGTCCGATACGCGCCAAGTCCAGAGTGAGGCCAGTCTTAAGCAGGAGTCGAAGCTCTTCCACACTTCTATGATGGCTGTGGCCTGTTATGCGGAGATGAGTGAGCAGCAGGCGTGGGAAATTTTTGCCCTGTGGGAAGAGATCAGCGATTGGGCCGGGACGGTTACTTACCAAAAGGACTTCAGCGACAAGCTCATAGAGGTCGCCATGGTGGACAAGTTTATCACCATGACTGAGAAAGGCCTGCTAAGTGTGGAAACGTTCTTGGCCACCTTACAGTCCAGCGAGATATTGGATCCCGAGTTAGACCTAGACGAGGAAATAAGGAGGATTGATAATGATGTGAGCCGCACGGCGTTGCCCGGCTTTAACGCGCCGCCCGCAACACCGCCGGATGAAGGTGATGACGATGATGACGACGATGACGATGACGACGATGATGCAGCCGGTGGGCCGCAAGGCACCCCAGCCGCAACCACCTAATTTGAAACTACGGCGACGGCCACGGTAAACGGCCGGATTAGAAAGGCAGAAAAATGGCATACACGACAGACAGCCAAGGCTACCTCCTGGACGACGTTACAGGCGAGCGCGTTAAGGACGCCAGCGGCAATGAGATCAAAGTTGAAGGCGTAATGACGCAAAAAGTTTTTGAGGACCAGCTGAATAAGCGGCTGGGCCGTGAAAAGGATGCCCACAAGAAGGCCATTGAAGAGCTGATCAAGAAGCACGAGCAACAGCTGGCCAACACGACGTCCAAGGAAGACGCCGAAAACCTGCGGGCCGAAATCACCAAGCTGGAGAACCAAGTTCTTTCCTCCGAGGAGATTGCCGCCAAGCGCGCCACCGAAGCCCGCAGCGAGCAGGAAATTGAGACCAAGAAGTATCAGGAGCTTGCCGATAACCGTCTCAATATGTATAAGCAGGAGCGGTTCAAGAACACCCTGACCGCGCTGGCCGTGGGGGCGGGCTTCAAGGACCCCGGTGACGCTGTTGCCTACCTCAAGCCCAATTCCTTCTGGGAAGAGGATACCGATGAGGAGGGCAAAAAGACTGGCGAATTGTCCCTCAAGTTCCGCGTGAACGTGGTGGAAAAGGAAGGCGAGGATCCGGTGGAGCGCGTTGTGGGGGCAGACAAGGCAATTTCTGTTCTTGCCACCGACAAGCCCTACCTGCTACGCTCTAAGGAACCACGGGGCAGCGGCACGCATCACGGCGGCGAACCCGGTAAGACCAATCAGGATTTTGAGGATGGAACAAACGCTCGCACACGGATGGCAGCAGGCTACGGGAGCGGAACCTAAGGACTAACCTAGTCGCCCAACAGGGCGGGATCACATAACCCCGAGCGTTACGACGCGCTCGTTAAATATACGGCGGCCCCTGCGAGGCTACGGATCCTCTCGCATAATAAGATAAGTGACCGGGTAAACTGCTTGAGAGAGCAAGTCAATCTTATTAAAGGAGGGTTTACAAAATGGCATTGACTCTCGCAGAGGCCGCCAAAACCGAACGCAACCCGCTACGCTCGGGAGTGATCGAAGTTTTCGGCCGAAGTTCAGCCGTTATGGAGTTCGCGCAGTTTCAAACAATTGCGGGCAACGCGTATCGGTATAATCTGGAAGGTGAGATGCCGGGCATCAGCTTTCGTGGTATCAACGAAGGCTATACCGAGTCCACCGGGGTGATCAATCCGCAGGTTGAGTCGTTGGCAATTGCTGGCGGCGACAGCGATACGGATAAAGCCCTTGAGAAGTCCCGTCCGAACGACAGCATCGGCGGCCTCCGCGCCATTTATGACGCGATGAAGGTCAAGTCTTTTGCCGGGTTCATTACGCGGAACTTCTTCAAGGGGGATTCCACCAGCGACAACCGCGCCTTCGACGGCATGGAACGCCGCTGCACGGGAACCCAGCTCATTGATCAGGGCGCGGGCGCGGGCGGCGATCCGCTTACGCTTGACAAACTGGATGAGCTACTTGATGCGATCGACCTCGGTTCCCCTGCCGATACGATCATCTTCTGCAACAAGACCATGCGGCGCAAGATCAACGCCCTTATGCGGGCGGCGGGTCAGGCGCGTGAGCTGGTTGGCACGTCTTTCGGCCAGCAGTTCATGGCTTATGCAGGGTGGCCCATCGGCGTGATCGAGGACGATGAGACCGGTGCGGAGATTCTTCCGTTCACCGAGCCTGCCCCCGGCGATCAGGCACTCACCACGACTTCCATTTACGCGGTGCGCTTTGGAGTGGACGAGTATTCGGCCATCCTTGAAGCCGCGCCCGGCCTTGAGGTCACCGATCTCGGTGAGCTCCAGACCAAGCCCGCGTTCCGCACCCGTGTTGAGTGGATGCTCAGCCCGGCAGTCTTCAACAAGCGCGGCGTCGCCCGCTTGCGAGGCATCAACAACAGCTAAGCCATTGCGGCTTGGCGTGGCGCGGCCTTCGTTGCGCTTTTTGTAGAAACTTTGTGGAAGGAGAAAAAGAACAATGGCTGAGGTTCCTCAGGATGTAATCACCAGTCCTTATAAATCGAAGATGTTCGATAAGGAACTGGAAATCCGTGATGATAGCTTTGCGGCCATCACGGCGGCATCGGCCGATCGCCAGACCTTTGCGTGGGAGGGGCCGTTCGTTAACCCGAGCGTCGTCCCACTGGATCTGGGCAATGGCCGGTTCACGGGTAAGGTGATTCTTAATATCACCGACCTTGATATCGCAGATGATGACGAGGAATATACCTTCGTCCTCATGGGGCACAACGACGCAGAAGATGAGTCGGTTGTGCTTGGCAGCCTTATCCTCGGGGCGAACGAGATTTCGCCCGCCAGCGAGGACGCGGTGCCCGGTATCTTCGAACTGCACTTCAGCAACGATGCGCAGGAAAAAGTCTGGCCCAAGCTCACGCTCGGGGTTCTGGTTTTCGGCACCACGCCGAGCCTCCAGTTCACGGCGTTCGTTGCCCGGCACGACTTCTAATAACTAGAAGCTCGCGCTGATGGACGACCCTACGGGGCGGCCCCACCATAGGCCGCCCCGTTTAACCAAACAAAGAAAGATAGAAACGGAGAATGAAATGACTGCTGCTGCCACAATAGACAAGGACCAAGTTTTTAAGATCACGCTGCCAGAACAGCGGGAAGGCAAACTACTGCACGGCAAGGACCGCCACAGCGGGCTCGAGTTTGAGAACAACGTAGCTTACACAAAAGACCCGGAGCAGGTTCGCTACGCACAGAGCCAATCGGGTTGGAAAGCTGAGCCGGTGGACGGCTTCCCCGCACCGGAAGAAGAGGAAGAGGCTCCCAAGCCCAAGCAGGAAGAAGAGGAACCCTCTAAGAGTGAGGCTCCCCCGGCAGACCCCGTCGCCACGCCGCCGCCCGCCCCGGAAGAAAAGGACCCCGACGCGCCGCCCGTGTTGGATGGAAAAGTAGACATCACCAAGGCACCGCGTCCGCTGAGTCCCATCAAGCCCAAGGGCAAGAGCAACAAGCAGAAGATCAAGGACAGCAACTAAATCCCACCCCAAGGCAGGACGCCCGTCATGATCAGTCATATCGCAAAAGCACTCCGCGCCGCCGCCCGTTGGCAGCGCGTAACCCTGTTCCTGCTGCTGGTAGCCCTGTTGCCGGTGGCTTTGTGCTCTGCGCAGGAGGACAGCGGGCCTCCGTTCCCCATACGTATCATCAAGCCGGGCGGCACCGACTTCTCTACCAGTAAGGCCACCATCTCGGACGACTCGCGTCCGCATGTGCGTCTTTGGCTGGACGATATCACGTTGCTGCGGCACGGCAACGTCGACTTGTGGACGCTGCTCCAGTCGCTTGGTGGTGGGGGCGTCAGTTTACCGGAGGACGGGGTTGTCTTTGTGTTCGACAACGGCGGGCAGTTGGTGCTTCAGGCAAACGCTGATCGGTTTGCGTTTGACCCGGCGACGGATATCACGCGCATGGGTAACGGGACCATTCCTCCGCACTTTTTTGATTTCACGCCGCTGCCATTTACTGTTTCTACTAACCCCGAGCTTATTCTCGGCAACAACGATACCGGGGAAACCACGGGCATCGATATTCACGGCATAGGCCTCACCACTAATCCGTCAGGGACGTTTATTGCTTATCCCAACAGGGTTCCGATGCTCAACCTCTTTGCCTCTAGAGGCACGACGGATTCATTGGCTATTTCGGGGACAGGTGATGCGGGTGGCGTGGTCGCGTTTTGGGTCAACGGCGTTGAGGACGGGATTGGGGGTTACACAGAAGGATTCAATTTCCCCAGCGCGCTTATCACGGCCACGGTGGATCCTTTGACAACGGCTTCCTTGTTTGCCTTGGGCAGACCCGTCACTCTAGAGTTCCAGACCCTCTTTGGCGCGAGCATGGAACTACAAAATGACGGGTCTGCGGGTTCCATCACAGCTGACGATAAGCTGGACGTCAATGGTTATGTGGACATCGGGTTTGGGCTGGATGTGACGCGCTCGGCAAAGTTAGGGAGTGCCAACACGTTGATCGGGCCAGAGGACCAGACGTTCAGCAAGATTAGCGGCAACGAGAACGTCTTGATCATGCCATCCAGTAGTGCGGCAAGCAACACGTTCACGGAGACCTCGGGCAGCAGCACCAAACGCGTCATCATCGGTGCTGAGCATGGCCCGGCCAACGGCATCTTCACTGCGGGTGAAGCCGTAGCCATCGGCAACGCGCAGACGATGAATCGACGCGCTGTGTCCATTGGTGCTGCAACAGGGACGGCGGGCACAAGCACAGACATCGGTGACGAGGGGATCAGTATTGGCGTCAACGTGCGCATGACCGGTGATGATCCGATTGGCATAGGGCGGTTCATCAACGATTTCTCTGGCGACAACGTGCTGGTCATTGGCGACATTATGGACGAGCCGCCCGACGGCCCGCGTGACAACAGTGCTTATATTGGCAGCCAGAGTTCTGCGGACGCTTATACGCAGATCAACTTGAACGGTTCGCCGAATTCAAGGTTCGGTCCTTTTGCCACAGGGCTGCGCACCGGGGGAACGCGCTACGCTTCGGCAGCGGCCAATACTGCGGCGGGATCGTTCACCATCAGCGTGGGTGAGAGTTCTGGCACGGCAACTTCACCGCTCCTGCTGCACGCATGGCGGCCAACTACCAGTGGACAGAACGAGCAGACAGAGGTTGGAGCCTCTTTGATCCTAGAGGGCGACAATGCAGCCATCAATGATGTGAAAAGTAACGACGTCAGCTTGCGAGTGGGCGCGTTTGAGGACGAGAAGATTATCCTGGAGTTGACACAGGATGAAACAGGGTCTAACTTGCCACAAATCCGCACCCGCACAGAGCATCGCACTGTCCAGACGGCCAACGCCACACCCGCCGTCCTGTGGGACAGTGATGTGCCTCCCGTCGGCCTGCCTGCGGCTTTGGTGTATTTACGCGCCAAGATTACCGTGCAAAGCTGGGACGGCGGTCAGACAGGCTCTACGATCGGCGATGTCGGCATCATAGAGGCTGCCGCTGCGTTTAAGATAGACGGAGCAGCTAACACCCGCAAGGGGCTGGTGACGGAACTGTTCGCCATTGTAGACGCTGGGCTGGGCAGCATCAGCTATGATATTGACGTAACCGGGGCGACTGGCCCTATCCAATTGGAAGTGACCGGGCTTGCCGGGGAAGATTTAGTTTGGGGCGCGGAAGTAGAATACACCTTGACGCCGCTCAATCCAGAATAGGAGTGAAATGACATGAAAAGGAAAACATGGAAAAACTGGACCATCGCAACGGTGTGGGGCGTGCTTGCGCTGGGCGTGGTTGCGCTTATTGCGCTCCCTCTGATCGCCGTGCAGGACGCTCACGGCGATGCCCGTCCCACGCTCTATGAAATTGTGAGTGGGCAGGCTGATGATGAACTAACCACAGCCACAACCAAGGTCGTGATCGAAGTGGAGATACCGGGCAAGCCTTTGCGCACATACAACATCTCGGTGGACATCATTAATCAAAAGATTGCTGACATCGACAACCAGATCGCTGGATACGAGGCGACAATTACATATCTGGAGTTGCAGAAGACAGCTTGGGAGGATTGCCGAACGACGGTAGCTGCGCAGGTCACCCCGTAACGCGCGGGACAATCAACTACGGAAAGGCAGGACGTAGGAATGGAAACAGTCATTGAAGGCGCAAAGGATCTGAGCCAAGCCATCGAGTTCGTGGTCACCGTGACCTTGGGCATCTTTTTAGCGTATGGCGTTTACAAGGCAAAGTTCGCCAAGCCGGAGAACCGCAGCAATATCGGCCCCGATACTGCCGCCCGCATGATGAACGGCCAGCACCAGCCCGCTGACCAAGGCCACGAGGAAACCAAACGCCTGCTCTATAACCTGAAGGAAGACTTGGATGGTGCTCACAACGAGCTGCGCCGCAGCGTAAAAAGCGTGGACAGCAAAGTGGACGACATAGGCACCCGCACCCAAAGCATGGACAAAACGCTGGCCCGGCAAGACGAACGCATTGTGACGTTGTTCAACAAGCACGAAGAAGTTGGCAAACGCCTAGACGCAAGCGATAGCCAGATAAGAAAACACGGGACCGACATCGCCATATTAAAAGACAGGACGAGGGGAGGTGTGGAACACAATGCTTGATTCACTACTGGCAAACGAGGCTTTCATCAACGCCGTGACGACGGTGCTGGGCGCGCTAATCACCGGCGCGCTTGGTTACGTAGCCATCCTGATCAACAAGGTTGTGAAGGACGACAAGAAGACCAAGAAGATCACCGGCATTGCCGAAGAGGCGGTGTGGGAAGTCTATGAAGACATGGTTAAGGACTGGAAAGCCAAGGCTGCCGATGGCAAGCTAACCGCCGATGAGCGTAAGGAAGCCCTTGTGGCAGCCCAGTCTAAGCTCATGACCAAGGCGCGCAAGGACGGCATCGACGTGGTGCGCGAGGTCGGTCAGGCTGGTGTGCGCCGTATGATTGAGAACACCATCCAAAAATTCAAGGGCGGTCAAAGCCCTAATAAGAAAGGAAAGTAGAATATTATGGGAAAGCGAACACTCCCAAAATCATCACAGCGCAAACCCTCCAAGCAGCAGCAACGCGCAGCCGGGGCCATGGCGCGGCGCAAGCGATCACCGGGGCGATCCAACACAACCATTCGCAAAGCAGGCATCATCCTGTTCTTGGCGTCTTCGGCTGTGCTGGTAGGCTGCCGGGGTGAGTGCGTTGAAAAAATCACCGTGCGCAAGCACTTGAAGACTTATGACAAGTTCACGCGCGCCGGTATTGAGGCTAGCACCATCCACAACGACAACCAAAAGCAGGCTCTCTACTTGGGCCTGGAAGACTACGCTGCCCGCGTGGGCGTAGACCTTGAGGCCGATGGTGACGGCTCATGATCATTGATACCAACGCCGCCAAGGCATTAGCCCTTGAACTTATCAAGGAATTGGAGATCATCAACCCAATTTTGTTCAAGGACATGACCGAGAACCGCCGCAGTAAGTTCGTGAACCGCCTGAGTCTTCTCATCCCAGCATGGGTTGAGCTCAAGGTGGTGCAAGCTATTAGCGGGCGGGATTCGGATGAATTCGAGGCACAGGAAGACGCCGTCAACGCGCTAACCGTGGCCACGCTTAGCCAGCTCGGTATTGCGAAAGAGGAGATGGCTAAGAATCTCAAAGTGGCCTTTGCCAAGTTGGGACAAAAATTTGCCGGGGCACTGGTGGGCGCGCTCGTTAAGGGCGCAACCTGACCCCGGCGCAAAGAGGTGACGATCAATGGCCCTTGTTATAGACACAACCATCGCCGGACCAGACGCAAATAGCTACGTTGAAGAAGCAGACGCGGACGCGTGGTTCGAATCTATTCCGGATTTCTTTACGTTCTGGGGAACGCTGACGCAGCAGCAGCATTTCGCCAAAATGATTGAAGCCACAAGGGCCATTGATCGTTTCGAGTTTGTGGGGTGCCCGTCAACGGAAGAGCAGGCCTTGGAGTTTCCGCGCAACGGCGTGTTGGATGAGTTGCCAAGGGAGGTCATAGAGGCCCAATACCACATGATCATTTTCCAGTGCTTGAACCCGGCCTTCTCGGACGATGGTTCGGGCAGCCTAAGCACCAATGATCTGGAAAATGCAATCACCAGCGTTGAAGTTCCCGAGGTTGTCAAGGTGGCCTTTAGCCAAGGCAGCAAGAAGGTCTTCACCAGCACCAGTCAGGCCGCTGTGCAGCAGGGCAGCATGGACGCCATCAACGCGCTGTTGCGCGATTGGCTTACGGGCGGCCCCAATAGGTTCAAGTTCGTCAAGTAGGTTCATGATATCATGACACTCAGCGTTGAGAACAAAATTCTACGGAACGTGCTGGATATCGAATCTTTTGCGCGTGGCCGGGCCGTCAAACTGGTCAAGATACTTGATCAGGCAGAGCGGGCCGCGCTGGCTAAGCTGGGCACTTTCAAGGATACGTCCACTTTCTCCCGCCGCATGATGTCCATCACGCTCACCGAGCTGGGTGGCACGCTGGCTGACGTAAGTGAACGATATACGAACGTCTTGAATAAGGCGCGGCGTGAAGTTTTGCAAATGGAATACAACGCCGCGTCAAAGGCCTTGGCCAATGACCTAGCCAAGACCACAACGGCCAAGGTTGCCACGCGCCTGAGCACCGGGCGGCTCAGCACCCTGCTCGCTGCGCCGTTTGGCGGGCATACGCTTTCCACTTGGGTCACGCGGCAAAATAGCAACCTCATCCGGGCCACGCGGACAGAGCTGGCTAAATCGCTGGCATTGAACGAGACAGTGCAGCAGGCGTCCAAGCGTTTGATTGAAGGTTTTGGCGTAAAGCGCAGGGCGGCCAACACCATTGCGAAGACCAGCTTACTACAGGCGGGCAACGACGCGCGGGACGAGATGTATCGCGACAATGGGCAGCTGATAGAGGGATATCAGTATGTTGCCACGCTAGATGCCCGCACTTGCCCCATCTGCGCGCCCGATGACGGACGCGTCGAGGAGAATCGCGAGGATTTGCCCGAATTACTGCGGCACCCGAACTGCAGATGCACCATCGTCCCTATCACGCCGCTCAGTGAGGACCTCACACGGCCCGCCGTGACGGATCAGGACTTTAGGACGGTCAACCATGCTGATGGCAGCACTTCCACCAAGACTAAGATCGTAAGCACCAAGCGCACGACGCAGAACTTTGACCAGTTCTTCCGTAGCCAGCCCGCCAGTTGGAAGCGCGATTGGCTGGGCGAAGAGCGTTATGCCCTGTGGCGCGCTGGTAAGCTGAAGAGCCTTGAGGATTTGGCAAGCAATACGCGCGTCCTCACGGTAAATCAATTAAAGACTCGACTGGGGGTAGACGCATGACGCTCGCAAATGACCTCAACAAAATCGTGGACAGCGTTTTCGACAACACCCTCATCCCCGGCCTGCGTATTGTGGAGGCTGTGGATTTCTACAAGCTGGTGCCCGGCACGTATGACCCCACCACGGGCAACCCCGGCGTGACGTTCGACCCAGCTTTGCCTATCACTGCCGCCGTGGTGCGCTATAATGAAAAACAGATAGCCGCCAGTGGCGGTTTGATTCGCGCCGGTGACCTCAAGATGATTTTCCGCAAGACCAACGCCCTGCCGGAAGTAAAGATCAAGGATCAGGTGGAGTGGTTAGGCACCCGGTATGAAATCGTCGCCGAGGTCAAGAACAAACGTCTCGATCAGGATGGCATTGTGTTCATCTGCCAAGTGAGGAAATAGCCCGGTGGCTCTTAAGCACAACTTCCAAGAGGCTCTCGTGCAGCTCAATGACGATCTGGAGGACTACTCCGGGGACAAGCGCAAACTTGTGCGCATCCTTGGGTTAGAGTTGTTCAGGCGGCTTGTGGGGCGCAGCCCGGTGGATTCAGGTTTTTACAGATCGTCTCATGATCTGACGCTTGACGCTGAATCCACGTTTGTCCAAAGTAGAGCCGGGCTCAGTGAAGGCGGCGAGCGTGAGGCTGCAACGCAGGCCAACAAGGCGGGGCGTCAGCTGGATCGGATAAAGGGCGACGACGTGACGCGTGACATTTTCCTCAGCAATAATGCGCCATACGCGGGACGATTGGAAAATGGCCACAGCAAACAGGCACCGCAGGGGATCTATGCTGTGGTGGCTGATGAGTTTGATTCCATCGCTGCGCGGGCAATAAGGACGATCTTCTAATGCCAGCATCAAAACAAGAAGTCACCGGCACCTTGCTGAAGCACTTGCAGGACAATTTCACCACGCTTCCGGTGCGCTATCCTAACTCGCCGTTTGAGCCCAAGGTAGACGGGGCGAGTGGTTGGGTGTGGGCGACCGTGCAGTATGGCGAAAGCATCCAGGAAACCATCGTCGACCGCACCAGCGATGCCGGGCAGCGGACACAGGGGTTCCTGTTCTTACAGATCTTCGTTCCCGTGAATACGGGGCTGGCCGTCATTGACCCGGTGGCCGATGAACTATCGGACTTGTATAACAAGGCCGTGTTGAGTATATTAACGCTTGGAACCGCGCTTTGCTGCGGCGTGCCACAGAAAGTTCAGGTTGGGACATCGCCTGAAGGGACTTGGTTCCAGCAAAATGTGAACATTCCGTTCCATTATCATTTGGGGCTTTAATTAAAAGGAGGAACTTGTCCAATGTGTCCAGTCCCTAATTCACAGGCAAAAGGTTCAGCTGGAGCACTCTTGCTGGACTTTGAAGATTTAGGCTTTAATTGTCTAAACATCCCAGCTGATCGCGTGCCGTGGAACATCCCGTTCAACACAAACGATCTTACGCTGAGCCGCGCGCTTAATCAGGCGGCCACCATCCGGGGTGACAGGAATCCGTCACCGCCCTTCTCGGGGAATAAGGATGTGTCGGGCACCATCGTCGTGCCGGTCAACTTTATTCAGGCCGGGCTGTTCTTGCGGATGGCCATTGGCGACCCCGTTACAACGGAAGAGCCGCAGCCGGACGTTGGCCTTGGCGGCACCGGGGCTATCAACGCCTCAGGTGACGTCGTGTGGTCGGTGCCGCAGACGGGCATTGCGCTGGGTGACCGCGTCAACCTTACGCTTGACGACGGCACGACGGTCGTTGACGGCTACATCACCGTCCGCACCGACGACAGCAACATGACCATCAAGCTGGAGCGCGACGGAGCCAGCAATTTGCCCTCGCTACCGCAGACGGCGGCAACGCTCAACTTTGCGGTGACCAACATCAGCTCCGGCCTGCCCGATACGCTGAGCATCACCAGTGGCGTCATGGATTTCAATACGCCGCAGGCGAGTGTTGCAGTGGGGCAGCAGGTTATCTACGACACCAATAAGAAAGCCTACGTCACCGCCGTCAACTCGACTTCGCAAGTTGTGGTTGTGGATGCCGTAGGCCTTACGCCCGCCGATGAGGTTGCCGTGGACATGGAAACGCTGGAAGCGAAGCCCAAGTTCCGGCACAAATACACCATCGACCCGGTGGAAAGCCTTATCTCGGCAACGCTGGCGCGAGGCTTCCAGGATCTCAGCCCCGAAGTGTGGCAATACTTCACCGGCTGCAAGATCAACACATGGGGAATTGAGATCGGCGGCGACGGTGAGCTGCTGCTTACGCTGGGCATCATCGGTGCCGACCGTGTTAAGAGCAACACCCCGTTTGACGATCCCCCCAGCCCCAGCCGCCTCCAGCCACCCCTCGACCGCTTTGAGCAGTTTGATGCCAGTGCGGAAGAGGGCGGGTCAGCCGTGGAAGTGCTTACGGCCTTCAGCATCAACGTCAACAACAACTTGGACACCGACACCTTCACCATCGGCGGTGGCGGCACTCGCCGGGCACTGCCCGAGGGAATCGCCAACGTGGGCGGCAGCATTAGCGCGTTGTTTGAGGATGAAACCATCCTGACCAAGGCGCAGGATAACATCACCAGCAGCCTCAGGGCTATCTTCACGCAGGCAGGCAATGAGCTCAACATCTTCTTGCCCGAACTGAAGTATCAGTCCAACGATCCCGCCATACCGGGGCCAGCGGGTGTGAGCATCGATCTTGAGTATCAGGCGTTCTTTTCCACCAACCCTGACAGCTCCGGCATTGTGGTGGAACTTTTGAATGATCAGCCCGCTTACTTCTAAGCGCAGGCTAAGAAATTAGAATAGGAGAAATTCAGAATGCGACTGAATCTGGAACAAACCGAAATCGAACTGACGGGGGATAGCCCGTGCTTTCGTGAAACCCCTTATGAGGGACAGAACATGGTGTTCGTCGTGACACCGCTGGACAGGAATAAGTTTTCCCGCGCCAGCGACGCCAACACTAAACACGGGCGCAAGGGCCGCACCAAGTTGGACGAGCTCGGGTTCCAAACGTCACTCTTCGTGGCTTGCGTTAAAAGCTGGCGCAACATTGACGACCAGCATGGCAACCCGCTACCGTGTGACGATGAGAATAAGAAAATGCTTGCCACCAAGTTCATGACCCTCGCCGGTTGTGTTGTTGACGGGGCAAGTGACGAGGGAGCCAGAATGGATGACGCGCAGGAAGCCCTAGTGGGAAACTCCGCGACCTCCAGCACTGGCGACTGAGTGGACTGGAGGACTATTGCGGCAATTGTGAGGTGGCGTTTGCCAAGCGTAATCTGCCAACTCCATGCGCCGGATGCCCTAACCAAAAGCCTGAAGAGCTACCCGGTAACGCCGTCTTCAATGAGGTCTACCGGGTAGCTCAACACTTTAGGCTCGACGGCGGGCAACTTGATTATTCGGCCACCATGCAGCTCATGCGTGACATGGCCATCCCACCCGACGACAGGGTGCGCACAGTGGACAAGATCAAGGAGGTTGAGTCGCAGCTATTAAAGCACCGCAAGGCAGAAGCCGAACGCAAGGCCAAGAAGGCTAAGAAGGATTTACCGCAGGAGCCCACCGCTCCACAGCAGCCCGCCCCGCCCCGTAGAATTGGCGGCGGCAACCACTAAGGAACCGCACCCATGCCCACAGTCAGTCTAGTTTTCGAGGTCGATGACCGAGGTGTTGGCACCCTACGCAATGCCAAGGGTGAGCTGCTTGAGGTTGGGCGCGGCTTTGATCGCGCTGCCAGCCGCAGCCGTCGCTTTGACAGCGCAATCCGGCGCGTGACCGGCGTGCTGGGGCGGCTACGCAGATCCCTGCTCAACGTCAGGAACCTGATCGGCACGGTATTCGGCGGCGTGGTGCTGACGGCAGCTGTGCGGCAAACGGTGCGCGCCTTTGCTGAACAGGAACAGGCGGTTGCCCAGCTGAACGCCGTGCTGGAGTCAACGCAGGGCATTGCTCGGTTGACATCCGAAGAGCTGCAAGGCATGGCCAGTGCGCTACAGGATGTGACTACATTTGGTGATGAAACTATTATTGCCGGTCAAGCTGTGCTTTTAACATTTACACAGATTGGACGTGAAGTGTTTCCGGCGGCAATTGAAACAGCTTTGAATCTGAGCCAAGCCCTAGGACAAGATCTGCAGAGTTCCGTTGTGCAGTTGGGCAAAGCCCTCAATGATCCAATCCGTGACTGCTTTGCAGCGCGTAGGCATCACGTTCAGTGAGCAGCAAAAGGATCAAATCAGGGTTCTGCAGGAGAGCGGCGATATCCTTGGCGCACAAACGCTGATTCTTAAGGAATTGGAAACGCAATTTGGCGGCGTTGCACGGGCCGCAGCCGAAACAGAATCCGGCGGGCTGCGGCAGCTGCTCAACATCTTCGGTGACATCACAGAGGTCATCGGTGAAATTATTTTGCTGGGCCTTGCCCCATTTGGCGACAGCCTCAAGGAAACCCTCATCACGATCCGTAGCTTCTTGCAGGCTAACAAGGAGATCATCGCGTTGCGACTGTCTGCTGTGTTCGCCGCTATTGGGCAGGCCATTGGGTTCATCGCCCGGTCGGTTGGGCCAGTGACGCAGGGTATCCAGACTCTCGTGACGAACACTCTGAAGTTCGTGGCCGAGATTAAGTTGCTGGGCAACGAGGTAGAGACATTCTTCAAGCGTTCGGCAACGGTTGTTCTGGACATCTTGGAGAACCCTCTTACCTTCTTCACGCGCCGGGTGAACCAGTTCCTCAGGTTTTTGGACCGCGCCAATTCCCTCGTGCAGCGTTTAACCGGGGGCCGCCTTGGTTCGCGCCAAGGCATCCAGCTACAGTTTGACATTGACGATACCCCTGTCCGCATTGCCCTAGAGGATATTGAGCGTGAGCAACAGGCCAAGCGGCGGGCCATCTTTGAGGCTCTGGAAAGCGACCTTGCCAGCATCACCTCATTCTTTAGCTTAGAAGGCATACGGTCGGGCGAGGAATTCCGTGATAAGTTTAGCGGCGAGATCCAAGAGCTCCTGAATTCAGACCTTCCCGAGATTGGGACTGCGGTGGGAACGGCTTTGGCCGTTAATGCGGCAGAGGCTCTTGGACAACAACTCCAGCAACAGCTTGGCAATCTTACGCGCGAACTTGCTATCCAAGATGCTATTGCTGCGGGCAGTGAGGAGACCGAGGCTAGCCTGCGACAACGCTTTACTCTGCAGAACCAAATCCTTGCCACGCAGATCCGCATTTTGGAAGAGCAGGACAAAACCAAACTGACTTCCGACGAGCTGTTTGACCTTGAGGAACAGATCAAGGATTTACGCGCCGAGCAAACGGTGCTTTCCATCGAGCTGGGCAACAACCTCCGTGACCTTACGCAAGAGGAAGAGAAGAGGCTGGATGTTATCCAGAGGCAGAACGACGCCACGCGTGACCAGCTGGCTATTGCCCAAGATGCGTTCAGCCGTCTCAACCTTGAAGGCGAACTAAGTGGCTTCGGCGGTTTGCTGGGCAGCGGCTTTGGAGAGTTCCTACGCGCTGGCGAAGCGTTTACCGAAGGCGAAAACCGTATTGAGCAATTGACGCAACAGCTGGAAGGGCTTTCCGAGACTTCCGAGGAGTTCAGGCAGCTGGAAATTGAACGTGACGCCGCAGCATCCGAACAACGGTTAAGCATTGCCAGCAGCTTCTTCGGCGGGTTTGCCGCACTGGCCAAGGCGGGCTTTGAGGCTTCGGGCCGGGAAAATCAGAAAGCCTTTGCGGCCTTCAAGGCGTTTGCCATTGCGCAGACCATCATTGATACAATCCGCGCAGCCCAAGCCGCGTTCGCTTCGCTGGCGGGCATACCGATCATCGGGTTGGGGCTGGCTACAGCAGCTGTCGCCACAACGATCGCAGCGGGAACGGCGCGTGTGGCACAGATCGCAGCCACAGAACCCGCTCAGAGCTTCCACGACGGCGGCCTCGTCGCCTTTACGGGCAACAGCGCACGGCGGCGGGAAGGGTTTGGCCGGGCTACCCAAGCAGACGAGGTGAACGCCGTGCTGCAGACGGGCGAGTTTGTTGTCAATCGCCGGGGTGTGGCCGCGCTCGATAATCTTAATCGCGGCAATCTGGCCGGGCTGCGCTCCATACAGGAAGGCATCGACGCTTTCCGCGCCACAGGCGGCGGTGCTGGGTTTGAAGATACGCAGGGGAACGAGGACTTCGCCGCCCCGGACCGCCAGCAGGTTGAACCACTGGTGAGCGTAACCGTGCCGCCGCCCAATGTGACGATCAATAATCAAAATGTGTTTGATCCAAGTATTGTGGGCGACTTTGTGGACACCCGCGACGGTGAAATCGCGATCCGCAATGTTGTGCGCAGGGAATTAGAAGGATAAGAGACAATGGCTTTTCAACAGGGCAACGCAACCGACTATCTGGACCTCCTTGACCAGTTCACCACGTTCGTCACCGGCTTAGGCGGCGGCCAAGCGTGGACGGTGCTGAAGAACACGACCACAGGTTTCACCGTGGATGGTGAGGTTTACTACAGGGCACCGGGGCTATCGGGCTTGGACGAGATCTACATGAACGTCCAGACCTTTAGCGATGGCCCAAGCGCGCACTACCTCTGGAGAATGCAGGGCGCGGTTGGGTTTGACACCCTGCTGGATTTCAACGACCAACCCGGTTCCATCCCTGTTGTGGCCGGGGTGCCAAGAATGCTCTTGAGTAATGGAGCGATGGCCTATACGTTTGTCGCCAACGGGCAGCGGGCTGTGATTGTGGTAAACGTGAGCACGGTGATTGAGTCGTGCTATATTGGATGGATTACTCCGTATGGGCCGCCAAGTGATTTCCCCCAGCCGTTGTTCATTGGGGCCATGCACAACGAGGATGAGCAGCCTTCCGATACGAACGATAAGCATACATGGTGGCTCATGGACAGGCGCGGCGGTGTAGGCATTGAATCTACCGCGCACATGCGCACACCGAACGGCCAGTGGGCGCGCGCTCGAGAACTAAGTCAGGCCGCGCTACAGGATACCGAGCTGCGGTTCTTTACCAACCCGCACGCCTACATCGACGCCTTTACGCAAGGCGGCTCCAACATGCTGGACGTCACTGTGACGGAGAACAACGAGTATATCCGCACGCCCGTTATGGTGATCGCTAATATCAACGCTGGAGTGGGAGACGCGCAGGAACAGCCCTTGGGCCAGTTTGACGACGTGTTTCACGTGATAGGCACCGGCTTGAGTCAAGATGATGAGGTGCAGTGCGGGGGCGTGGATCATTTGGTTTTCCAAAATGCTTTCCGCACCGATATCAATAGCTTTGCCTGTGTGGGTTTACAATAGAGGAGTGACTGATGGCCATCTTAGCTCAAAATGGCGTAGCCAACGGACAGATTCAAGTTTTAGACGCGATTGAAGCATGGGCCACGGCTCATGCGAACTGGTCTGTGGTAAATAGGCGGGATTCACCCAATGTGCCCGGCCTTGTGGATGACAGCGACTTAGTGATTCGCCGCACCGGGGGCAAAGACTTCATGTTCTCTACCCAGATCGGCGCAACGCGCCCGCGCTTCCCGTTCAAGGTGGTGGATCCTGTGGATCTGCTGAACAATATCTTTACGCAGCCCAGCGCATACAATCCTCAAGAAGCCATGTCTATCCAAGATACCGATAACGATAAAGGCGGCTCCGGCCTGCCAGTGATGAACCATAATTGGTGGCTCATCGGCGACGATGAGTATCTGCACGGCATCGTTGAGGTGGATGCCGGGACAGGCGTTTACCAGAATTTTTCCATCGGGCAGATCGCCACGTTTAACGGCGTGAATAATGGGGAATATTCGGTGGGCAATGTGTCCGTCGCTGGTTATACGGATAATGACTTTGATTACGACAGCGGCCTCGTCAGCGGCGGCTTTGCCCACGTGAGCATCTACGGTCTAAAGGGTGAGTCGGGCAACGACTTCGGCCATGTGTTAAGTCACGCGGGCAACTGGGAACAAATTTACGCAGGCGGTGCGCAGAATAACGCGCGTAGCGCGTTCAGTTTCGCACGCGGCACCAGTGGCAGCGGCAACAACTTTGCAGACAACATTATTCCGCACTCCCACTACAATACGAGCGACTCTAATATCGTGCCCGCCATGATCCCGTCCATTCTCTATGTGCCTCACTCTACGATCGCGGGCAAGCACGCCCCGATGGGAGAGATGCGCCGGGCCTTCTACATCAACACCGAACAAATCGGTGAGGCGCAGCTGCTTACGGTTGGGCCGGAGTCTTACAGGGTGTTTCCCGCAGTGCGTAGCAAGCGTGTGCAGCATCCGGAGCAGTTCAGCGGCGTGGCCATCAGGGAGGTCTAAGTGTGGCGACCTTCCCCTGCCAAACCATCACCGACCCCGTAGGCGTCGACCTTGGCTACGGCGACCCTCCCACCATACCGTCGGCAGCGGTGCCGGTGCTTGCATCTTCACCGCAGTCGTGCCCGCAGACGGTGGACGTGCCAAAGCCTAATTTTCCGCAGACGATTCACGCGTGCGCCTTGGCCACCAGCTTTGACGACCTCATCAACGAGCGACTGCTGATTAAGCCCGAGCAAATTGATGCCGGGTTTATTGCCACGCCGCAAGTGTTCACCGCTGTGATTTGGAACAACTACAACAACACGTTGCAAACGGCCACGCTCAACAATATCGTAGAGTTGAACACCGAGGGCATCCAGCTTACGGGGGTTTCCCCGCCGGATCAGCTGCCGCCAACTCAGAGCGTCGTGGTGTCGTTTACGGTAAGCAACATTGGCCCCATCGTCATAGATGCGTTCTACACGTTTGAATACGATCTCCAAGATTTGCTGGAGCACATCATTGGCTTTCGCGGCGCAGTGCTTATCAACGAACCTTTGCTTGAGGGCTACAGCGAAAGCCGGGCCTTCGTCACCAACGTCTTCCGCAGCGTGGGCGGCAAGGAGCAACGCGAGCAGCTCAGCAACGACCCGATCCCCGTGCGCACGGTAAACATGAACATCAAATCTTTTAACCGGCAAGACCTATCGCGGTTGGAGAACCTGATACGCTTTGGCTCGGGCATCCTACTGGTCACGCCCCTGTGGTTCAGCCTCAGCACCCTCACCCAAGCCACCAGCGACGTGGATCCCTGTATCTTCGTTGATTCCACGGCCAACAGGGAGTTTGATAAGGTGGATCAGGTGGTCATCATCGGAAACACCAAGGGCGTCAACGAACGCACCTTTGCCGTGCGCCCAATCGATACGATCAACCCGACGGATATTGTATTAGACAGCCCGCCCGGTGTAGGCTTTTTACCGGGTGACTTTGTGCTGCCTGCTATTAGCGCAACGCCGCAGCAGAGCACCAGCTTTGAATTCTTACTGGAACGGCGTAACAGTGGCAAGCTGACCATGGTGGAGATTCGCTAAGATGCCTTTGCCTCCTACCTTCAACGGCTTTGACGTGCTGGAAATTGCACCGCGCGAACGGCTAACCTACGCCATCAAGAACAATTACGTGATCCTCGGTGAGCAGCACCAACGTCAAGTCAAATGGCGTAACGAGCCAAGTGAAAGTGTGCTGGACTTTACGGTGTTCCAGGACAGTCAAGAACAGCGCAGGGAAATTCAGGATTTCTTTGATGCCCACACCGGGCGCACTGTGCCGTTCTGGGTGCTTTCGTATAAGGACGATATTGAGTTCGCTGAACCGGCCACGGCTCCCAGCGCGTTCCTAGTGGTGCGCCTGTTGGGCAGCGAGGCCGACGAGCTGCGCTTTGATCTTGAGTTTCATACGCGCTACATCTACATCCGATCCACTGATAGCCTGCATAAAATCCTTGGCTTTACAACGGATGAAGTTCTCAATCGCCTCACGCTTGAAGTTGTGCCGCCCATCCCCACCGATGTGGAACCCGGTGACCGGGCGCAGTTTTTCTACTTCGTGCGATTTAGCGAGGACGAGTTTGCCATAGAGGCAGACCAGCGGTTTAATCGTGAGGCCACCGACCCGGTCATCAATGACGCCTACTCCAGTAGCGCGCGCCTGCGGTTTGTTGAGCTGCAAAGGGAGACGGTTTAATGCCGCAGTTGTATAGATTCCGAACCGAGATTGACGAGTGGCGTTTTAACGACAGCAAACGCGCCATCACCTTCCTTGCCCTGCAATGGCTGCCCGCCCCCATACGCCGTAAAAAGTGGGAGCAGACAATTGAGGATCAGGAAATCAACATCACCATGCCGCTGGACGTTGAGCCGAGTCTGCTGTTTACGGTAAACAATCCGTCGCATCCGATGTGGGTGGACGTTTATGAAGAGAGCACGGGCGTCATCATTCTGTCCGGTAAAATCCTCAACGCCAAATATACTTTCAAACGGGGAATTGTGGAGTTTCGCGTGAGAGTGGTGTCGCGCTTTTTAGATTCTAAAATACCGAACCGCACCTACAGCCGTAGCTGCCAGTTTCCACTTTATCAGGACGGCACTTGCGGGGTGAACGAGGGCGACCTAACCGCGCCTCCGGTGGTGGGGCAAGGAGCATTCAGATTGACGGTGTCCTCGGGGGATCCGACGTTGGTTATTAGTGCCAGCGGCTTGGAGTTCACGCACCCGGACATCGCTGCCTATGGCGGCGACTTCTTTAGGCTGGGCAAAGTGCGCAATGGCGTGGAGGAGCTGTTCGTGATTAGCCATGTGGGCGACACCGTGATCACACTCAGCCCCTTTATCCGCGCCACCAATCCGAACTATCAGTTCATCGCGGGCTGCGACAAACTGGAGGGCACTTGCCAGAGCAAGTTCTTCCCGCCCAGTAGCCCCGGTCCCGATGGCAACATCGCCAACTATGGAGGGATGCCTAAGATGCCACGCAAGAATCCCGTATTGGATGGATATTAAGCCACCATGTGGAATCAACTAAAACAAGACCTCCGCTATTACTATTGGAAGGCCAAACTCTACCGGCCCGAGTTGCCTAAAGGCATCAGCCGGGGCCGTTACGCTTTGGCCAGCGCGCTCATCGCTATCACGGTGCTGTTGGGTGCCGGATTGGTCTACGGTGAGGCTAAATACTGGCGTCACGTGCAGACAGTCACGGGGGCTTCGCCCAGCATTGGCGTCATCACGACCATTATAATCGGCGTCATTGTTGGGCTGGTGCTCGGCATTGCGGCGTTCCTGTTATTCCAGCCCAGCACAGCGCAGGCGCAGGAAAGCACTGCGGCACAGGACGAGGTGACGGTGCCTACTGCGGATGAGGATAAGCCAGTTGCAGAAATTTACGGCACGCGCTTGGTGTCGCTCAATCTGATTGCGTATGGCAACCTCCGGGCCAAGAAGATCAAGCAACAGGTAGACGGCGGCAAGGGTGAGTCCACTGAGGTGGTTGTTGGTTGGGCTTACTTCCTCGACATGGTTTACGCCATCGGCGGCGTCGTAGACACCCTGCTTGAATTCCGTAAGCGCAATGAGCCGTCTCCCACCGGCGACCTGCCCCTTACCCTCATCGACCCAGTGGAGGAAGACACCTTCCGCGCCCAGACGGGCACGGTTACGCCTACCAATGGCTCCAACACTGGCCCCAGCCGTATTCGGTTTGTAGACGGCACGCAGACCACCTACGTAGACAGCGTCTACGAAGACCTGACGGGCTTTCCTATCAAGAATAACGGTATAAGCTACCTCAGCATGAGGCGAGCGTTCATCGGGGATAACACGACCAGCGTGGAGCCGTTCCAAGTGGTGGCGCAGCACACGCTGGAAAATGAATATCCATGGGCCACGGCCATCAGCGGCGATGCCAACCCTGCCGGGGTTGTTTATGATATCCTTGTGCGCTTCCTCAAAGAACCAACCAATCGGATTGATTTGGTTTCCTTCCAGGATGCGGCGGCCACGCTTGTTGCTGAGGACAGCGGCATCAGCTTAACAATGAGCACGCAGAAAACCGCAGCGGACTGGATTCAAAAGATCCATGACCATGTGGACAGCATCCTTTTCTATAACGAGGAGATCGGGAAGTATCAGTATAAGCTAATCCGCGATGACTATGACCCCAACACGCTGCCCGTGCTTGATGAGGACCGCTATGATGACCTAGTGCTTGAGCGCGCCGGGTGGGAAGACGTCTACACCCAGCTGGAGGTCAAGTGGATTGACAGGTTCCACTGGAAACTACGGCCCCATCGCCTCAGCAATGACGCCAACCAATCCATCCTCCAGCACATCAAGGCGAAGGAGGTGGTTTGGCCCTTCTTCACGCGCGAAGAAGCCACCAGCCACGCCCTCGCCCGTCTACAGCGGAAGCTGTTCCTGCCGCTGGCCCGCATTACTTGCAAACTCAGCCGCAAGGACATTGTCCTCCACCCCGGCGACGTGGTTAAGGTCAACAGCACACGCGGGGAATTCAGCGAGCTCATCTGCCGCGTGCTTGGCACGGGTGGCGGCCAAAGCAGCGACCAGAAATATGACGTTGAGATGGTGGAGGACATCTTTGGCCTTGGCAGTGTAGTCGTGGGAACGCTGCCCGACGGCGGCGATGAATCCATCGACTTCAACATCACCGATTTGCTTTTTGAGGATGCCTTTGACGCCACCCCTGAGAATGTGATCACGCCGCAGCCAACCGTCTTCCCGCTGGGTGTGGGCCGGGTTGGGGAGCAAGTGCAAGGCTTCACGTGTTACAAGAGCGGGCAGGGCGGCACCTTTGAGGACGCCCAACTCAACCCTGCTCTCGGCCAGTATGAGCTCAGCGGGCGAGGCGAGCTGGACGCAAACCTTGCGCCGGGCCACCGGGCGCGCATTGCAAGCGTCGTGATCAACAACGCCGTGGGCGTGGAGGCTGAAGTAATCCCAGAGCAGGCTTGGCTAAATGGTGAGCGCATGGCTGTGATGGACGGGCGCAACTCCATCATTCCTAACAGTCACGTGAACTACACCATCTTCTCGGTGCGTGAAATTGTCGACCTTGGCGGCGGCAGCTTCGAACTGCGCGACTTGTTGCCCGTGTGGCCGCAAAACGTGGTCGGGTTCCTTGAGCATTTGGCTGGCGACCCTGTGTGGATTGCCCCGTTCCGTCTTAACTCGGCCGACAAGGCCTTCATCGGTCAGGCTGAGCTGCGTTTGTGGTTCCAGCCGTGGAACACGCAGAACTATGGGACGGAGAGCTTCATCGATTACGACTACGGCTTCACCGTGGAAACCCCCTACGCCGTCGACCGCTTGCAGGGCGTGCGCGTGGTGAACGACGTAACGCTTACATGGGATGCGTGCGAGCCGCGCCGCTGCACCTTGTATCAGGATCCCGACACCTTTCCGGCAGAGGACAAAACCTTCAGCGCGGGCCTTGAGTGGCATGTGGTAAGCACCGGGGGCGTGGATACCATCGTGACGTCGCCGACTTTTATGGTTACGGAACCGGGCGTGGAAACTTATACTATCACCCAGCTCTTCGGCAGCCGCGAAAGCCTGCCGCAGACCATAGTGATCTAGAACAGGAGAACGAAATGGCCTTCCCAAACGGCTTACTAGAAATTCTACAGGGGAATTTGTTGTGGCGGCAAATTGTCAACAGCAACTTTGAGGACTTGGATGAGAACCGCATCCTCGTCGGCACCCTTGGCGCGCGCCCGGCGTTTGGCAATGCTGGCCGGTTCTACTATGCAACGGACACGAACGAGTTCTTCCATGATGATGGCGCGGCGTGGGTGTTGCTGAACGGTGCGAGTGCTGCGCTTACCACAAAGGGCGACGTGCTGGGGCATGACGGAACTTCGGTTGATCGTTTACCAGTGGGCGCAGACGGGCAAGCCTTGGTCGCTGACGCAGCCTCGCCGCTTGGTCTCAAGTATGACAATGTGATGGTGCCGATCATCACCACCAAAGGCGACTTGCGGACGCACGACGGCGTCAGCCCCGTGCGTCTGCCTGTTGGTCCTGATGGTCACCGGCTTGTTGCCGACAGTGGAGCGACGGAGGGAATGTCGTGGCAGGCACCCATTAGTCAACAGGTGAGCGCAACCGGGCAAGTCAGCACCACGAGCGCATCCTATGTTGTCATTCCGTCGATGACCATTGCTGTGCCCGCTGGCGGCGGCACTTATCTGGTTATGTTTTCGGCGTCGGGCCGGGGATCTACACCCAGTCAGGAAATGGAATACGCTATCCATCAGGACGCTTCTATTATATCACACACTCATCGTCTGCAGGATTACAACTCCGGCACTCAGGGCGATGATTTATACATGGCGATGCACTCGCAGGCTCTCATCACAGGCTTGGCCGGTGGGGAAACCTTGGATGTGCGTTACCAAACGGACAGCGGAACATTTTTTGTAGAAGACCGAAGTCTGGTCATCTTAAAGATTAACTAGGAGACGCGCACCATGCCTACTCAAACCAAGTATGAAAAAACCATTTCTCCGGTCAATAGCGACAGCCTTGCCGCAGAGATTGCCGCTGATCCGCTGATTACAATTGGCGTCTCTCATATTGATGTAGAAGGCAGCGCGGTTGATGTGTGGTTCAAAGACGTGCTGCCCACCGCTGACGAAACGGCCTTTGATGCCGTGGCTGCTGCGCACACTGGCACACCGCCACCCGCACCGCCTTCTGAAGTGCTGATTGTTGAGGAGCCGGGCGTGCTTAAAACGGGCGGACGATTCCAATCGCGCACGGTTGAGATTGACCTCGACAAAACGCCCGAGGCAGACGGATGGATTCAAGAGGACATTACTTTTCCGCACCCGGTATCATTATTGTCGGCGCAGTATATTGGCGTCGGTAATCTCAAAGGCGATGAGATAGAGGTTCAAATTGCGCCCGATGCGGTTGTGGGCACTCTTGCCGCACAGATGAACGATGCCGAGAACACCTTCACGCCCGACGTGACTGCGCTGGCAAACCTGTTCATCGGCAGCTTCGTAGACATCGGTGGCGACAACTTGGGATGCGTGACTGACATTACTGGCGGTGTGGTTACGGTAGAAAACAACGCAACGCAAAACCATGCGGTGTCAACACTTGTAAAGCGCACAGTCAAGATGATCCATAAGTATAAACTATTTGACCCCGGACGTGTAACCGTGGGGGACTCAAAGATTGGGGGTAACTATATTCCAGCCAACACCATCATTCGCTTTCGTTACAATAAGAACGGCGGCGGCAACGGTAAGTTCGGATTTGAGCTGGAGTATCTTTACTAGAGGATGAGCACTCGTTGCCATGAAGCCGCCCGACCACTGCACTGGTGTCCCCGACCTATGGTTCGGCCGTTGTTGCGCCCGGCACGACGTGGACTACGGACGCCAGCGTGTGAGTCGTCGCCGGGCCGATCGGCGGTTCCTCCTCTGTATGCTGCGCAAGGCGGGCACTAATAAAAAGCGACGCCGCTATGCGTATCTCTATTATCGCGGCGTGCGAACATTTGGCTGGTTCTTCTGGTGGAAAGCAGGTAGAAAGCGATGATCATCAATCCATTTAATGCTGGCGCGAACTGGCGATGGGACAACTTCCGTTTGCGTGAGGTGCAATGCCACTGTGACAAGGCCAAGGAAGAGGGCAAGCCCGTGGGCGTGCGGTATCCGGGGTGCAAGGTGGTGCTGGTAGATAGCCGCCTGTTGGACTTCCTCCAAGCAGTGCGCACGGCCAGCGGTCAGCCGCTCTCGCTCTCGTGTGCTTACCGCTGCCCCATGCACAATGAAGCCGTCGGGGGGAAGCCCGAAACGACGGCTTTGCCCGGTAAAGGGAGTCAGCATCTCTACGGATTGGCGGCTGATATCAAGCGGCGCAACCTGCCGGATGACTTCGGCACCGCGCTGGATATACTGGTGGGCAGCCAAGGCGGGTTCCATGAATACGATTGGGGCTGGCACGTGGATCTCCGGGGCACGCGCTCTCGCTGGTAAAGCAAACGCCGCCCCCGTGAGGGGACGGCGCGCGCCTACCCGACCCAAGCTGGGCCGAATCTATTTAACCTCCTCAAGTTTGATCAGAGCGTGTTCGATGGCGAACTTGATATAGTGGGTGAACCCGCCCGCCGTAAGATACTCCTCAACCGTCATGCCGTCGCGTAGCAGCTGGAACCACCCGTGCGACTTCGTGCCCTCCCGGTGCGGGTTGGGCTTGCCCGTCATCCGCAGCATTTTGCCAGCGTAGCCACCACCAACGCGCTTCTGCCGGGGCGCGCCGCTGGTGTCGGCCTCGCCGAAGCGATCTTTGCCCTGCCGCACTGCTTGGTTGGCCTGCTTGGCGGCGATGAGGAGCTGAGCGGTCTGCGTGGCAGGCAGCATTTGCATAGCCCTGTTGTATCGGCTCTGGAGAACAGGGCTCACAGGCTCGCCGCAGCGGGCGCGGCCCCGCAGCTGGAGGGCGTAGAGGATCTTCTGCTCGAGCAGGGTAAGGTCGGCACCGGCAGGCACGGGGGCTTCAAACAGCGCAAGGTGTAGGCCGGGCAGGAGCTGGATGGCATCGGACGGGCTGTGGGTCAGCAAGTCCTGAAGCATGTTGGTTTCCATCAGGGGTTGGTTGCGCTCGGGATCCAAGACGGCGGGGCCGTCTATCAGGTTTTCCTCGAGGGTAAGCTGCGGGCAGTAGGGGTGGATTGGGGTTCTCATTGTTTCTTTCTCGCTTTCTTCTTTCTAATTTTCGCGGGCACTATGGCCGTTGATTATGGTGCATTCTAATTGAGTCTAAGACTGATTGCAAGATTTATTTTAAGACTTTTTTGATTTCCTTTTCTCAAGTCTGTCTACACCGGCAAGGGGCGGCATTGGTCCGACTGTGCGGTGGGCCATGACAGTATGATAGAGGGCTTGCCAAGTCTTGTCCACCAGAGCCTTGGTGCAGCGGTAGCCCTTCATCTTGCGTCGGAAGTATTTCCGTTGATCCCCGGTGGATTGGTAGGCTTGCCCGGCTGCGGTGGTTGCTTCGTCGGTCAGGTAGTCCTCGCGGGCTTTGAGGGCTAGGCTAATCTGTTCGCACTGCTCCTCGGTGAGTTGGATGGTGACCAGTTTGCTTTTCATTCTTCTTTCTCCTTTTGTGTGGTGTGGATGGGCGGCCCCGGAGGGCCGCCCGGTGAGGATTACGTCCAGTCGGAAACTTCTTCGGTGGTCACTTCGACTTTGCGAAGGATCTCGATGCGGGGGTCGGCGGCGGGCTTGGTGTTGCGAGCTTCTTCGATGTAGTCAAAGATGGTGTTGACACCCTTCTCACTGAGCCAGAAGATGTCGTCGCCTTCGTCGTCCATCATGCCGAGGCCTTTCTTCTGCAGGCTGGTGATGACGCCCCCGGCTGCTCTCTTGCTGATGCCGCAGGCCGCTGCGATTTCGGCTGCGCCAGCGTTGGAGTAGTTGTCGCTGAGCTGTCCTTCGCGGGTGTCGTAGTTAAGGCAGACTTCCAGCGCGTCGATTTCGTTGGCGGTGAGTTTGATTGTGTTTTCCATTTTTCTTTCTCGCTTTCTTTCGGGGTGACTCCCCCTTGATTATGAAAACGATTATATCACAATCTGAGATTAATGCAAGATTTATTTTAGACTTTTTTAGAATTATTTTTAGATCACAGAAAAGCCTTTAGATCCGGGCTTACTTAGGAACTTTCGCTGGGCCAGCTGCATCTCATGTTCGCCAAGAACGTGCTGCGGCGTGTGGTCGTGCATGGCGCAACTTGCAGCCATCATGCGCCAGTCGACGTCGGGCGTTATTTGCTGGACGACCACGAGGGTGTCGGTCAGGCGGCGCATGTAAACGCTGCGCCCGCCCCGGTTCTGCTTGGCCAGCCACCACGGGTGACGGTCAATCTGGAGGCAGTCCTTAACGTGGGGCAGCTCCAGCGCAACGATAAACCCCGTCAGCGGACTCTGCAGCTGGATGAGGGAGCCGCTGCACTTCTCCAGCAGCGTCCCCTCCATCACGTAGTGCTTGTGCGACAGAACGAGCGTTTGCCGCCCGCGTTCTAGTTGGTTGAAGTCCATCAGGCGTGAACCTCCGCGTCGTGCTCCATGCGCTCCTCCCACGCTTGGGCAAGGCCGCAGCCAATGGGAAACTGCGCAACCTGTTCCTGCGTCTTGCGTCCGCTGTGCGCGGGGAACAGGAACCAGAAAAATGGGCCACTATGAATCAGCTCGGCGCGGCCCAGCTTTATATAGATGCGATGCGTGAGCGCGCCGTTGGCGGCATGGTGGGGGCGGACGATGGTGCGTCCCTCGCGGATTACTTGGGCGGCTTGTTGGAGTAGGTCTTTCATTCTTCTTTCTCGCTTTCTTAGGTTTTCCAATGGGGTGGGTTAGTCTATGATGTGGGCTGCGATCTCTTTGGTGATGTTGGTGGTGGGCTGGCCGTTGGTCTGGTCTTCCCGCGCGCCGCCTGTGTTCAGGTTCTGGCGGGCGGCGAACTGCATGGCCTTGCGCACGGCGTTGCGCAGGTTGGCGATCACGGTGCGACGGGCGGCGGCGTCTTCTGAGCGGCTGGCCGCCACCGTGCGTGACATGGGCTGGAGCAGGGTGCTGTCGATGCGGAAGGCTGATTGGCTGCCATCGCGGGGGGACAGAATGATGTCCAACATGCCGTTGGTCCCTATGGCTGTGCCGTTGTGCCAGTCGGTTTGCTCTACGCCGCCGAAGTAGATGTGGCCCGAGTAGAAGGGGACGAAGCAGCCGGTGTATGCGCCGATGACAACGATGTCGCCGTTGCCCAGCTGGGCAAGGTAGATGGCCTCGGCGTTGCGGTAGCCCCGGAAGATCTCGTGCTGGCTGAATTCTTCGTAGGTAAGTTTGGTGAAGTTGATCATGGCTTTCTCGCTTTCCTCTTTCTGGTTGCGCGGGACTTACTGCCCTTGATTATGAAACGATTATAATTGATTCCTCAGACCTTGCAAGATTTATTTTTAGATTTTGAAAAATAATTTGTGGATGGCCGGGGCGGCGGTGGCCTGCCGCCACCCCTTGCGCATCCTTGGGCCTGCTCTATTGGTGCTTGGCGTCTGGAGCAGAACGGCGGCTAGGAGTCCAACAGCCTCGACTCATTGCCTGCCCAATCCTTTCTCGCGGTTGAACCGCCAGCTGGAAGGACGGGAGTGGGTAAACAGCCCCCGTCCGTCCAACCGGCTTCTCATCCTGCCGGGTTATTTTACCCCCTTCCAGTTGAAGTGATCGCGGACGCTGGCCTCAAGCACATCCTCGGTCACGCCTTGCTCCTCGCCGCCCAAGCCTTCCACTATGGGCTGCACCGCCTTGAGGACGTAGAACATCCGGGCTTCGCGGTTGTGGGTGGGGTAGGCGTCGTTCACGAAATCCACGATGTCACCGATGGTGCGGTTGACTTTGTTCATGGTCTGGAGTTTCTTGCGGGCCTCTTCCTTCTTCTCGTTTTCGATCTTGTTGTAGCAGTCGCAGCAAACGGCCCCGCCGAACTCTTCGCTGTAGCCCAGCTCGTCGGGCAGTTGGTCGACCTTCTCCAGCTTCATGCGCTTGACCTTGGACTCGGGCTCAAGCATCGTGACGGCGTTGGGCTCCTGAACTTCACACTCGCAGTTTTCACAGAGGCCCATTTCGAAGATGACGTGCTTCCGGGGGCTGATGGTGAAGTAGTGGGTCTTGTCTTTGAAGAGGTTGGCTGTCATTTTTCTTTCTCGCTTTCTTTTGGGGATTGACGCCCCTTGATTGTGAAACGAGTATAGCAGAGAAAAAGACTAGCGCAAGATTTATTTTAGACTTTTCAAAAATATTTTTAGCCGTCGTCGCCGTAGCCTTTATCTAAAGGCGCAAGTAGAGTTTCTCGCGGCCATGGGCGAAGCTCACAATACCAGCTCGCATAATCTAAAAGCCCTTTGTAGGGCTGGGGGTTCATTTGCAGTTCTAGAGCTGCGTGGCCCGTAAGCAGAACGAGCGTGTGGTAGCCAATCGCCAGCAACACCCAAACCGTGCCGCCAGCCTGTTGACGTTTGCTTATCCACGCCACCTGACTGGAGCGCAGTTCTATGTTGACCAACGTGCTGGCGCGCGCTGGGCGGCGTATGGTTTTCAGTTCTATCCATCCTTCGTGATTGAGCGTCCGATAATTCAGATCCGGAACGCCTTGGCTGGTGTAGGTTTCCACCGGCTGCCAGTGGACGCCATGCAGGCGCATCAGCCACTCACGCAATCGCTTTTCGTTGATCTCCTCTTTGGGGTCACGCTTACTCTTGTTGAAATTTGGTAGTGCATCCATCCTTTAGTCCTCGCATCCATGGGGCGTTTTCGCTGGGTTCGCTTACGTCGCCCCAATTGGGGCCAATTTCACAGTCCACCATCACGGGCACCTTTAGGGGAACGGCGTGGATCATGGTTTGCACCAACTCAATCAAGGCCTCGGTGTGTTGTGGGGTGGGCTCAATAGATCCGTCCAGCTCGTCGTGAACGGTTAGCGTGGGCACGCCGAGGACGTCACACACACCGCTCTCCCAGACCTCGGCCATGGCGTATTTCATCAGGTCGGCGGCGGTGCCTTGCACAACACTGTTCATCGCCTTGTGGGTCTTGGCGCGGCGCACAAATCGGCGGTCGCTGTAGCGTTCCAAGGCTTGCCCGTATTCCATGGGGGCATCGTATTTGTAACGGTCATACTCGGGGTGATTGAAGTTGACTTCCCACTGCGTAAATCTACGGCGGCGGCCTGCCAGTGTGCGCACGTAGCCCTGACGATTAGCTTGGCTCACGCACTTCTCGTTCAGCAGCTTTACAAAAGGCACCTTGCCATGATACTGCATGAACATCCCCTCGGCTGTGCCAAGGTCAACGCCAAGGCTGGCGGCCAGCTTCTTCTTGCCCATGTTGTAGGCCAGCCCGAAGTTGATGTTCTTGGCGGGCTTGCGGTCTAACCCGGTAAGCGTGGCGACCATGGTATGGAAATCCGTTTTGGGGTCGCTGCTATACATGGCGCAGGCTGCATCGCTACCGCGTAGTTCCAGCAGCGCAGCATAATGGACAATCAGCCGGAACTCAATTTGGCTAAAGTCGGCTGACCACCACTGCTGACCCTCCTCCGGCACAAACAGCCCGCGCACCATCTTGGCAAACGCGCCCCGGCTGGGCACTTGTTGCAGGTTGGGGTTGCTGCTGCTGAATCTTCCGCTGACGGTGCCATACTGGTCACTCCGCAGCGCATGGAACTGCGTATAGACGCGGCCATCTACGTGGCTGTTGAGGATTTGATTGACGGCAAACGTATCGCGCATCTTTTCGCACTCGCGAATATCCACTACCAACTTGGCAATGGGCGCGGGGTGGTTTTGGAGCCAAGTCTTTTGAAACTGGCCCTTCCCTGTTTTGGGGGTGCGCGGGTAGCTGACGCCCACCTGATCGAAAGCGTAAGCAAGATCATCATTGGCCCACACGCCGATCTCACGCCCGGCCAAGGACTTCAATTCCTTGTGTAGATTAGCGGCCTTGGCCGTTAAATGGTCAACCAACTCCTCGGCGCGATTCACATCTACGCGCACGCCGCGCAGGCGCATGGCAAGCAGCAGGGGAATCAGGCGGGTCTCCAAGTTGAAGACCTCCATTAGCCCCTGCTCCTCCAGCTTCTTCCGTTGCTTCTCAAAGATCAGCAGGGGCAGCACGGCATCGGCCTCCGCGTAGGGGCCAACGTATTTGGCGGGCAACTTCCAGAGGTCACCTTTAGTGTCGCCCTTGGGGCCGAGGTAAGTAAGGGCGGCCTCCTCAAGCAGCTGCTCCTCCTTGCCCCGGCCCAAGTGCTTACGACTGATAGACTCCAAGCTGTAGCTGTGCAGATTCTCATCCAGCAGTGGCTCGGCAACTTGCACGTCCCAAAACGGCCCCTCCACCGGCACATCATTCACGGCCAACCACTCAAGGTCGTAGAGCAGATTGGCTCCCACCTTGGGCTGATTGCGCCGCCCCAGCTGCCGCCTGAGCCACGCGAGGACGGGTCTGGCCGCCATGTTCGGCCCCATGCCGTGCCTTATGGGTAGATAAGCCTTAAATCCGTCGTCTGTGGCTATGCTGACCCCGGCAAGGTGGCCATCCTTACGCACGCCGCCCGGCCCCTTGGTGCGGAGGTTGGGGTCGCACGTCTCAACGTCTAGGCCTATCATCTTAGCATCGGCCAAGTCGGGCAAGTGGCCGGGCGGCGTCCAGTCGGTCTTCATCTCGGGAGGGAAGAGTGGTAGTTGCACTGCGCGAGATCCTTTTATGGGTTGGGCGAGTGGTCGCACTCGCCAATATGTTCCTCAACGTTCTTAGCCAAGGCTTCGCCCATGGCCGTGATGCGCTCGTTGAACAGCCGGATCAGAGCGGACGTGGCCGCCTCCGTCTGCGCGCGCTGCTTGTTGCCATACACTTGGACAAGGATGGTGCGCACCATGCGCGTCAGCTCGTCGTCAGCCGTTATATGCTCGGGCGGCAGCGGAGTGGGAACCTCAGCTTCCTGTTCCTGCTCAAACAGGGCTACCGGGCCGCTGGTGGGTTGCGGGGTGCCGGGGGCGAGCGGGGCGTTGTTGGCTCCGGTTTGCTGGTAGCGGCGCAGGCGGCACTCCGTTTCAACGAGCAGCAGGTAGCGGCGCAAATCACCGATGTCATCCACAACGCCTGTGACGGCATCGCTTTTTAGGATGGCTTCGAAGACGTCATAACGCTCGGCTTGCGTCATGTTTTCAATGCGATCCCATTTGCGCGCCAACATCATGAAGGCACCAATGCCCCCGCGCTTCTTCCAGCTGTCGCCATACTCCTCGTTCTTTTTAAGCAGCTCCTCTACGTCCTCACCAGCCACGCGGGCCAGTAGAACGTAGAACTGCTGGAGTGCTGTTGGTTTGTCTGTCGGTTCCATAATTATTCAGTCTCCTTTAGGGATGGCCCATCGCTTTTCACTTGGGCTTCAATCAGTTGTTTGTAATGGGGATAGTCCCATGTGGCGCGGACGAACTGGTCTTGGATCTCGTTGATCAGCCCATTGGTTTTCAATCGGATGGCGGTGCAGACTTTAGAGTTGTAGAGTTTGCGGGTCTCCTTGTTGGTTACAGCGCGCCGCCAGCGCGTGTAGACGAGGATCATGTGCATGTTGCCGAGCTTAATTTCGCGGATACAGTTTAACATGCCTTCGAGTTTGTCCGCTATATCCACAACGCACAGCACCTCCTCGTCCTCCGGAACTTGGATGTTGTGGATGCGCTCGAACTCATCGGTGGCTTTGTTCAGTTGCTCCTTGAGCGCGGGGTGCTTCCATTTGGTGGGGGCAGGCACGTCGCCAACTTCGATTTCATGTATGTCATGACAAAGCGCATACATGATCGCCTCCACTGGCGGCTCGCCCTCGTAGATGGTGTGCGTCAGCAAGGCCACGCCCCAGCTGTGGCTCGCGATGTTCTGCTTGCCAATGGTGGGGAACGTATGGAACCGCTCGATGTGCGGGGCCTCCTCAATAACGCGCAGGGGGTTGGTGAGGTCCTTACGACTCATGATGTTGCTTGTGCCTCCTTTTCCTCTCGCAGTTTGCGCGCCTCGCGGTCCTCGTAGGCTTCTCGCACCCGGCGCAGCCATGTGGTGCAAGCCAGTCTCCAATCGTCAGCCTCTATGGTGCCAGCGTGCGTGAGCGCGATGTCGTAGTTGCGCTGCTTGTGGCACTCGTAGGCGAGCCACATGGGCCGGGCAGTTTTGTGGAACCAATAGTTCCGCACGTCACAGCACTGCGGGTCGTCCAAGAAGGTGAGGAGGTCATTATACCAGTCGTCGGGATAGGTCATCATTAATTGAGATGGCGTTGCAGCTTCTTTAGGTATATTGCAGAATCCGCCGGTGTAGTAGGTGTCATTGAGATAGTTCTCAAAGGAAATCCCTTTGATGGCCTCCCACTGCGGGCGTTCAGTATAGACATGAAAGCTATGACTTAACTGATTGTAACGACCCATCCGGAACCCGGCCATTGTGGCAATGTATTTGTGGAGGAACGCAAACTGCACCACGTTGCTGCCGTAGCAGCCCCAGATCATGTCGTTACTGCGACAACAGACGGTCATGTTTAGCCTGCGGCCACAGGCCGGGTCGTCTACCCGGAACATCACAAAGTCGTTACATGGGATGTCCTTGCTGACCTTATCCAGATCGCTGTTGCAATCCCAGATCTGCATCACCACCTGACGGTCATTGGCGTTCTTCTTTAACTTCGCAATGCAGTGGTTGATCTGGTCTATGCCAAAGTGGTGCCGCAGCCGGTAGCCGTAGGCGGCGTGGAACACTTCGCCGTCGTCACTGTAGGCAGCCATCTGGCTGTTGTAGTGCTTCAGCATCTCCACGTCTCTGCGCCCGGCAAGCATCCACAACGCCTCAAAGAAGTGGAAGAACGGGTTGGGCTTGCGTTGCTGGTCGTAACCCAGCACACACTCCCACGGGTTTGCGTAGCTGGTGATGACGGGGAACGGGCACTCCAACGTCATGCCGTCGCGGCTGGGCCGCTGCACGCCTTGCTCGCGCAGTAGCTCCGCGCCTCTGAAAAAAGCCTCGTCCACGTTGCGGACGTCAAGAACGTGCGGAATTCCGCTATTGATATTCCTGCTCATAATTCTTTTACTCCTGACTCGTAAGCCTTGCGCCATTGGATGCGCACGTCTTTGCGGGTGTCCATACCTTCCCAATTATTGCTCTTCTTGTCAACAACTTTGACGAACTTGGGATGCAGCTCAGCCAACAAATTAGCGGCCTTGGCCTGCAATTCGGGGGTGCGGTAGCTGCTACAACCGCCGTCACTGTTGCTGCCGGGCTGGTCCCAACAGTATTGAGTCAGCAGCGCGTTGGGATAGCCCGCCTCCAAGATACGCAACGTGACGTTGAAGTCCTCCATCAGGGGCGTCTCATCAAATCTCAGGCCGAGCGCATGGTAGGCAGCAACGTCGTAGCCGTGGAAGTTGAACATCCTCGTGCATTCCTTGACGGGTGCCTCCATCCGGTTGTTGCCCGAGCGCGGGCTGAGACCGACTTGCATGTATTCCTCAAGCAGGTCGCCAAGGGCGATGAACATGTCTTCAACGTCCTCGTCGCTGCACCGTTGCAAATGCCAGTCCTCCTCCGACTTGCGCCGGAAGAACGAGTGGTCATCGTCGCTCATGATTAGGTAGGGGCGCAGCTGCTCATCATGGTGGGTCTGCAGTATCCACTGGCGGGTCGGTCCTATGCCCTCCTCCGGGCAGACGCGGCAGTAAGGGGCATACTTCTCCGGCATCCGCTGCTCGTCCTCCGGGGGGATCACAATCCTCGTGACCGGGCGTAGGGAGCGCGGTATATTTTCAAAGGTCTTTTGGTTCAGGCATCGTCCCCGGCTGGGGATGTAGATCAAACACTTTTGTTTGAAGTCTGCGATTATTTTTTCGCGTTTCATTGCTTTCTCCTTTCTTACTTTTCCCACTCCCGCAACACGGGGGCGGCTAGGGGCTCATAGCCTAGAGCCTCCTCTATGGTCTCACGGTCCTCCTTATCTGGCTCAGGCAGCGCGTCCTTGCCGTATTTGTCGGGCAGCAGGCCTACCCGGTAAGACTTTGCATTACACCCGTCGCACGGCCCGAAGTCACGCTGGCCGTGGTATAGCTTAACGCGCGCCGCGTGCATGGCCGCGCTCCACCAAACCTCCTCAAAGGTGTCGATAATGACGTTGCCCACGTAATAGGTGCCGCGCCAGTCGTTACAGCAGACGGCCACGTTGCCGTCGTAGCGGACGCTCAGCTCTCTGAACGGCTTGGCGCATCGCTTGCCCTGCTGACTGTGGTCGGGAGGCGCAGCGCAGCCCGCGTGATTGTTCAGGCTGGAGTGGGTGCCCTTGGTGGCATCGCTGATGTCCTCCACCACGCTGATCACTTGGGCCGTTACCGGGCGGCGGGTGTGCGGGTTGCCCTTGGGATTCTCCGGATACGGTAGCGGCATGGGCAGGCTGCCAGCAGCGGCGGCATCGTAAATCGGCGTGAGAACCCTGTTTATGTAGGTCGCGTGCTCGTATTTATCGATCGCCAGCACGTTCAACCCGGCTTCAAACAGGGCTGCCACGCGGGCAACCGGCTCTTTGATCAGACCGGCCCCATTGGTGGTCACCATCAGCTGGAGCTTGGGGTTGTGTTTGCGGAAGAGCCAGACAATGTCGCGGAGCTGGGGGTGCATAGTGGGTTCGCCGTGCATGGCAAACTCCACCCGTGGATTCCAGCCCGTGGCCGCTAGGCCAACGGCCAGCTGCTCGGCGTGGCCCACGTTCATCATCTTGAAGGGCTTGCTACTGGTGTCGCCCTCGCGGATGCCGTTGATGCCGCAAAAGCTGCAAGCCAGATTACAGCCTTCAACCGGCTCTATCTGGATTGCGTAGGGTGGGTGCTGCTTGTAGGGTTTGCTCATGGTGTTCCGTCATACCTTCCTCGGGGTCTGCCTTCGTCGTTGTGGACGCGCATGTATTTATCAAACTCACAGAGGCTGTGCTCAATCTCACGCATCTCAAAGCGTGCCTGCTTGACAATGTGTTGCCCTACCTTCCCATCACGTATGGCACCGCGCCACAGTTCTTGCATCTCCTCCAAAGCCTGTTGGGGGCGCACCGGGGCATTGAGCGGTCGCTCGTGGATGCGGTTCAAGCCGCGCTTTGCGCCGGGGCCAGCGTTGGCCCATGTGAGGTTGTCCTCGCAGTCGTGCAGGACCTTGGTGTGGCGCAAGTCACTGACAATCTCATAAGCCATGAACCCATTGCCGCCAAAGCCATACAAGTGACTCATGGCTTCAAAGGTAGCTTGCAGACTGCGCGTCTTGCGGGCAACCTTGGCAATCGCTTTGCACTCCTCGGCAAACGGGGCAAGCACGTCCTCAACGATCACCTCTTGCTTGGGCCGCCGCTGGCCAAAGTTGCTTATGATGTAAGCACCCGTGAACACGCGTCCCCCGCCTGCGAGCATGGCGTAGGCAAGGTCGGTCATGTGTTCGGGTTCAAAGCGTTTTTGCCAGCCCAGCAGGGCCGCGAATTCTGTGGTGCCAAAAAAGCGGAAGATGCCGCAGTTCAAAACCGTTTGCCACAGCGGCGCGTTCCAGTTGGGCTTGGTCCAGTGCTCGCGCATCCAGAGGCTGACTGTGTCCAGCTCACGGAACACGTTCGTGAACTTGTAGCTCTGCAAAATCTTATCGTCTGTCCACGGCTTGGGCAGCCTCATCTTGTGCCGCTTAACGTAGATCATGTGTCGTTCGTTCATCCAATACCAAAAGAAATCTTCTGGCTTCCAGAACATGTCGGGCGTGGCGGGGTCAATAGCGCGGGGAACCTTGCGCATGGGCTTGACGGGCATTGTGGCAGTGCCTCCTTTTCTCGTAGTTAAAAAGAACACAGCGCGCCGGGTGACTCCACCGCACCCGGCGCGCGCGTGTTTAATCAGCGCGGGGGCTTACTTGAGTTTCAAGAAGCCTTTTTCCACGCCGAAAACGATGTAGTGCGTAAAGCCGCCAGCGGCCACGTAGTCCTCCACCGTCATGTTGTTGCGCAGTAGTGCGAACCACCCGTGGGACTTGGTGCCTTCTTTATGAGGGTTCTTCTTGTTGAGCAGCTGGATCTTTTTGCCAGCGAACTTGCTCGTCACGCGGTTCTGCTTACCGGCTGTCTTGCGGGCCGGGGCTTTCTTTTTAGCTGCGGCCTTCTTCTTGGCCGGGGCTTTCTTTTTTGCTGCCGCCTTTTTCTTGGGGGCTGCTTTCTTTTTCGGTGCTGCTTTTTTCTTTGCCATCGTTTCCTCGTCTCCTTTTTGATTGGGAAAGTGTCGGGCCACAAGTTCGGCGTGCTCGGCATCGGTGTAGGGGTTGGCAGCAAAGGCGTCGGCTAACACGGCCCATGATTCTGTTGCCGCCTGCTCGTCGCTGTCAAATGATTCCTTAACCTGCTCGCAACACATATTGTAGATCGCAAGCATTTGTTCTCGGTTAAGTTCCTTACCGATTGTTTTCTGTGTGATTGTTACGTAGTCGGGGTGCTCCCGGCACAGTGCAATTGCAGTGGTGCTCTCGCCACACTTGGCAATCAGCTCTTCTGTTTTGGGGGCGTAGACGAAAGCTAAAAACCTGCTCATCGCTTTATCATTCTCCTTTCGAAATTCTTTTGTCCTGCGCAGTGCTTGACTCACATAAGCGGCCACCGCGCTGCGCCGCTCTACCTAGTTTTGTGTTTCCATCCGCTCTCCTTTCTAGTGGAACTAAAATCTTATTTAGTATCAAACAAGATTGAGTTTAATGAGAAGATGGATTTTGCGCAAGAACTTTTTTCACCTTTCTACAAATAATTTTTATCCGTCCAAAATGGGCTCATAAAACCTGTCTGTCTGGGGCTGGATGATGTAGAACGAGTGCTTGGCCATTGTGGCGGCCACGTAGAACAAGCGTTGCTCAAAGTCGACGTTGGTGCGAATGCCGTCATAGATGAGTTAT
>CALJZV010000082.1 GCA_937983475.1 uncultured Verrucomicrobiales bacterium | reverse complement strand
AGGCCCGTCGCGCTGACCGCGAACTCGCCGCAGGCAAATATCGCGGGCCGCTCCATGGCATTCCGTACGGCGCGAAGGATCTTCTGTCCACAAAAGGCGTCCGCACCACATGGGGCTCGGTGCCCTACAAGGATCAGGTGCTCGACGAGGACGCCACGGTGATCCGGCGGTTGGAGGAAGCGGGAGCGGTGCTGGTGGCCAAGACCACGATGGGCGAACTGGCCTGGGGCGAAACGTGGTTTGGCGGCATGACCCGCAATCCGTGGAACGTCGAGAAAGGGTCCAGCGGCTCGTCGGCGGGGTCCGCTGCGGGCGTGGCGGCGGGATTGCTCCCGTTTGCCATCGGCTCGGAAACGCACGGCTCGATTGTGTCGCCTTGCGCGACGTGCGGCGTCACCGGATTGCGCCCCACCTACGGGCGCGTCAGCCGCGCAGGGTGCATGTCGTTGAGCTGGACGATGGACAAGCTGGGGCCGATTGCGCGCACCGTCGAGGATTGCGCGCTGGTCTTCAACGCCATTTACGGCCCGGACGAGACCGACCCGACAGTGTATGACGCGCCGTTCAATTACCGTCCCAAGGTGGACTGGAAAAAATTGCGCGTTGGCTACCTGAAAAAGGATTTTGAGAAAAAGAAAAACAACGCGCTCGACCTGGCCGCGCTGGCCAAACTCGAATCGCTCGGCGCAAAGCTGGTTCCCATCGAACTGCCGACCAATTATCCGCCGGGAACGATCTCCTTTGTGTTGAGCACCGAGGGGGCGGCTTTTTTCGACGAGCTGACCCGCAGTGGCCGCGACGACCTGATGGTGCGCCAGATCAAGAACGCCTGGCCCAATGTTTTTCGCGCGCGCCGGTTCATTCCCGCGGTGGAATACCTTCAGGCGCAGCGCATCCGAGCGCTGATTATCCAGGACATGCACCGGCTCATGCAAACGGTGGACGTGTATGTTGCGCCGTGGGACACGGGCGACAATTTGCTTCTGACCAACCTGACCGGGCACCCGAGCGTGGTCGTGCCTAATGGATTTCTCGACAGCGGCCTGCCGACGGCGATCACCTTCGTGGGGCAACTCTTCGGCGAGGCCGACCTGCTGGCGGTGGCCAAGGCCTACCAGGACGCCACGGACTTTCACCGGCAGCACCCGCCACAGTTCAAGTAGGCGGGGAATTCGCGAGCGGTTTATCTGTGCGCAGCATTGACGTTGCTACGCCAGGGGTGGTGACGGATCGTCCCCACTCAATGTCACAAGGCAGATATAGAACTGGGGACAGGCTGTCCCCACCCCTGCTGCCGTGGGACACTTACAACTTCAAGATGCACCGTTTATTTTCTCGTAAGCCAAAACAAATGACATTTGCGCGGCAGGTTGTTTAAATGCGCTCCATGAAGCGTTTTTTGACTGGATTGGTTCTGGCGTTGCTTTTCCCCGGGCCGGCGATCTTCGCAAAGGATTCCGCGCCGCGTCCCAACATCGTGATGATCATTTCCGACGACCAGGCGTGGAATGATTATTCCTTCATGGGCCATGAGCAGATTCGCACGCCGCACCTGGACAAGCTCGCCTCGGAAAGCCTATTATTTCGCCGTGGATACGTGCCCTCGAGCCTCTGCTGCCCGAGCCTGGTTTCGATCATCACTGGCCAGTATCCGCGCAAGCACCGCATCACCAGCAACGACCCGCCGCTGCCGGAGGGATTGACGGGCAGGGCGGCCAACAAGGACCCGGAGTTTTTGAGGCAACGCCAGCGCTTCATTTCGTTCATGGATGATTTGCCGACATTGCCGAAAATTCTAGGCGAGCACGGTTACCTTAGCTTCCAGACCGGCAAATGGTGGCAGGGGCACTACAACCGGGGCGGGTTCACGCACGGCATGACCTCGGGCGACCCGGCCAAGGGCGGCCGCCACGGCGACGAGGGATTGTCCATCGGGCGCAAATCAATGCAGCCGATTTATGACTTCATTGACACTGCCCAGCGCGAGGAGAAGCCCTTCATGGTTTGGTACGCGCCGCTCTTGCCGCATGACCCGCACACGCCGCCGGATCGCCTGTTGCAGAAATACATCAACAAGACCGATTCCATCCATGTCGCCCGGTATTGGGCCATGGTGGAGTGGTTTGACGAAACCTGCGGCGAATTGATGGAGCACTTGGACAAGCGTAACCTGCGCGAGAACACCATCGTGGTCTATGTGACCGACAACGGCTGGATACAAAATCCCGACGCGCCCAAATACGCGCCCAAGTCCAAGCAGTCCCAGTACGACGGCGGCGTGCGCACGCCGATCATGATCCGCTGGCCCGCCAGGGTGAAGCCGCAGGATTCCAGGCACATGGCCCTGTCGCTGGACCTCATGCCCACGCTGTTGACCGCGCTGAACATCGAGCCGCCGAAGGGCTTGCCGGGCACCAACCTTCTGGACGCCTCGGCGGTGCGCAAGCGCAAGGCCATCTTCGGCGAATGCTTCACGCACAACGCCGTGGACATTGAAAAGCCGTTGAGCAGCCTGCGCTGGTCGTGGGCCATTGAAGGCGACTGGAAACTCATTCTGCCCAATCCGCGCAACGAGCCGGACGGCGTGGTGGAACTCTACAATTTGAAGAAGGACCCTTTCGAGGTAATGAACCTTGCCGCGAAGGAGCCGCGCCGGGTGAAGGCACTGGCGCGGTTGATCGAAAACGGCCCCTGTCCGATGCCCAATGGCAGCCTGGCCCAAGGACGGTAAGAGGAATCATTTGAGCCAATTACAGTGAACATGATCAATCGGCTCCGGGAAGTGTTTGTATGAAAAACTTGATTGGATATCTCTGGTTTTTTGGGATGACACTCAAAGTGATTTCTCAAGACACATTGTCCTTGGTCAGCGGCTATGTTGATTACCTTGGAGGTTCGTCCCCGGTTACATTCAGCCTTACATTTAACCGGGCACCGGATTTCTTCACTGTGAATTCGTTTAATTACCAGGCCGACTCGTTCAGGTTCCAAATTAGCACAAACAGGGAAATTCCGATGTTTAACGGATTGGTCGCATCAACGGTTGAAGGGGGAGATATCCATATTTCTGGAGAAATAAGCATTCGAGATCCTAAGCCAGATCCTTGGAACATTAATGGGCCGCCAGGCGAATTGCGTGGGGTTGTTCCTTATTCCCTAATCGATTCAACCATTACCTTTTCGGTGCCAGCCGACATTCTCAATGTCGAAGATCAGTTTGGATATCGGCTGAGTATCGGAAACTACTTTTTTGAAGTTAATAGTTATTCAGGAATGTCTGGTGGTCCAATTGCGGTCCCCGAGCCTTCAAAAGCACTTCTCGTTCTTGCGGGACTGATTCTGAGCTGTTGGTGTCGTTCTGCCAGGTGTTAAAGGAGTGCATTGCCTCTGCTCGGGCGAAAAGCATTGAGGCACCTCGGGCTGCGGTGTTTAATCCAGCCCGCCATATTTTCTTATGAGAAACACATCCACTTACCTCGTGCGGGGATTTTTAGCCGTCTTGTTGTCGCTTGGTGTTGTCGCCTGCTCGCAGGCCCAGAAAAACCAGGCGCAAACCCGGGCGGTCCCCACAAAATCCCGGCCGGCCAAGCCGGCCTTTGACGCGGCCAAGCTCGCGGACATGGACGTGGCCATCACCGAGGCCATCGCCAACGGCAAATGCCCCGGCGGTGTGCTGTGGGTGGAGCACAACGGCGCGGTGTATCACAAGGCTTTCGGCCAGCGCGCGATTGTGCCGGCTTTGGAGAAAATGACCGAGGACACCATTTTTGACGCGGCCTCGCTGACCAAGGTTGTGGCCACGACCCCGGCCATCGCGCTGCTTGTGGAGCGCGGCAAAATCAACCTCGACGCGCCTGTGGCCAATTACATTCCTGACTTCGCCAAAAACGGCAAGGAAGGCGTTACCGTGCGGCACCTGTTGACGCATGTTTCGGGCCTCAAATCCGGCATTGGCTCGACCCCGGCCTGGAGCGGTTACGACGGCGCGATTCAACGCGCTTGCGATGAGAAGTTGCAGGCCACGCCCGGGACAATGTTCACCTACAGCGACATCAATTTCTTCACGCTGGGCGACATTGTCCGGCGCGTCAGCGGCCAGCCGCTCAATGAGTTTGTGGAAAAAGAACTGTTCCGTCCCTTGAAGATGCACAACACGGGCTATCTGCCGCCGCAAAGCAAGCTGGCTCGCGTTGCCCCGACCGAAAAGGACGATAAGGGCAATTATCTCCGGGGCGTCGTGCATGACCCGACGGCGCGCAAGATGGGCGGAGTGGCCGGCCATGCGGGCCTGTTCACGACGGCGGCCGACCTGGCCCGTTACGCCCGGATGCTCCTCAACGGCGGCGAACTGGACGGCGTGCGCGTGCTCAAGCCAGAGACCGTCAAGTTGATGAGCAATGTGCAGACGCCCGAGACGGTGTCCTCGCGGCGCGGCCTGGGCTGGGACATTGATTCGAGTTATTCGCGTCCGCGCGGCAGTTTGTTTCCCATCGGCTCCTACGGCCACACCGGTTGGACCGGCACCAGCCTCTGGGTTGACCCGTTTTCAAAAACCTTCGTAATGTTCCTTTCCAACCGCAACCATCCCGACGGCAAGGGCAACGTGCTGGACCTGCGCGCCACGCTGGGAACATTGGCGGCGGAGGCGGTGACCGATTTTGATTTTTCCAAAACTCCGGCGGGCGCGCTTCAGCCCCGGCCCAAAACGCAGGAGGCCAGAATGGTGCTCAACGGCATTGACGTTGTTGCGCGCCAGCAGTTCCTCCTGTTCAAGGGAATGAAACTCGGCCTTGTGACCAACCACACCGGCCAGGACCGGGAACGCAATTCAACCATTGATTTGCTGTTCAAGGCGCCGGGCGTGGAGTTGAAGGCGCTGTTCAGTCCCGAGCACGGCATTCGCGGCGCGCTCGACGCCCATGTTTCCGACACCGTGGACGAAAAAACGGGCCTGCCGGTTTACAGCCTTTATGGACCGGTCCCCCAGCGCAAGGAGGGGCAGACCGACGGCGAATATGAAAAAGCGGTCCTGGAATCGCGCGATCCCAGGCTGGAGCACATCAAGGATCTGGACGCGCTGGTGTTCGACATCCAGGACATCGGGGCGAGGTTCTACACGTATATTTCAACGATGGGCGGCACAATGAACGCCGCGGCCAAGGCGGGCAAAAAAGTGTTCGTTTTCGACCGCGTCAACCCGATAGCCGGCACGGCGTTTGAAGGGCCGGTGCAGACGCGCCATTACACGTTCATTGGCTTCCACAACATTCCGGTGCGCCACGGCATGACAGTGGGTGAACTGGCGAAAATGTTCAACGCCGAGCGCAAGTTCGGAACCGACTTGACGGTCATCCAGTGCGAGAACTGGACGCGCGACATGTGGTTCGACCAGACCGGCCTGCCGTGGAGCAACCCGTCACCCAACATGCGCAGCCTCAACGCCGCCACGCTCTATCCGGGCGTGTGTCTGCTGGAATCCACGTCCGTGTCGATGGGCCGCGGCTCCGACAAGCCCTTTGAGCAGATGGGCGCGCCCTACATTGACGATCTGCGGTTTGCGTGGGAGATGAACCGGGCCAATCTGCCGGGCGTTCATTTTGTGCCGGTGCGCTTCACTCCCAGCACGAACTACTTTCACGGCCCGCCCAAATACCTGAAGTTCCGCGATCAGGAATGCGGCGGCGTTTACATTGTGGTGAATGACCGCGAGAAGTGCAACGTGGTGGACATTGGCATTGTGGCCGCGCAAGTGCTCTACCGGCTTTATCCCAAGGATTTCACCATTGATGCCATGGACAAGCTGCTGGGCCACGACGAAACCTTGAAGGCCATCAAAGCCGGCAAATCTTTGGAGGAAATAAAACAGATCTGGGCGCCCGGCCTGGAGGAGTTCAAGAAACGCCGCGAGGCGTTTTTGCTGTATAAGTAGGCCGCTGCGGGCAGGGTGCGGTTGTTGGGGTTGGTCATTTGAATGCCATGAGACGCTTTTTGCCCTTTTTGTTTTTGGTTCCGGCAGTGGTCTTATTGCTGCAATTGCCCGGAACCTTTCGGGGCGATGCCATACATCCGTCAACACCGGCCAGTGACATTTTGGCCATCCTGTATTGGGTGCTTTTATTTTGTGCGTTCTATGCTTTCAGTAAGCGGTCTCGGATTACCCGGCTTTTTGTCATTGCGATGGCTGTTGTTTTTGTAACGCGCGTTATTTATCGGTGGGGATCGGGCGAGATTGGTTGGATTCATTTCACGATGGCGCTTGCTATCACTTTCGTTTTTTCGGTGGGTTTTTTTGTGCTAGCGCCTTCCATCCGGCAGCGAGTTGGCCAGTCAAACGACAGCGCTAAGTGACATTTTACACTGCGACAGGCGGACACTTCACTTGTTGCCAGCGTGGTCTTATTTCTCCGCAAATTTTTTAGGCTGGAGCGGGCCTTCTCCGGACAGCACAATGTTGCTGCGGCTGTGCCAGGGAATTTCCGCTTGGTTGATCACCATCGTGCGCGGCATCAGCTCCACCCGGTGTCCCCAGAAATCGAACGTGATGGTGCCGGGAAGAAACGTCGGATCCTGGAACACGACCTGGCCGAACGGCACGTTAGTGCGCGGCCCGTCAAAATAAATCGCGCGGACCATGTTGGGGTAGGAAATCGGGTGATCAGCGAAAGAAATCCGCTGGTTGTCAATCTTCAGGTGCGTCTGGGACACTAGGAGAAACGGGTCGCCCTCAGGGCTCGTGCAGAACACCACAAGCCACGGGCCCTTGTGGTCTCGTTTGTGCTGGATCCATGCGAAGCTTGCGGCATAGAGCGCCACGGCCAGCACAAAGCCGATCCCGAGAATTTTGGGAAGCCCATCTGATTTCGTCATGAGTCAAAAGCCTTTGCCACAGTCCGCGACGTGTCAAGCAGTTCACTGGGCCAGCCTGTTTCGGATTTGACAGACTGCGGTTTAACGGGCGTTCTACTTCTACCTCAAGCATGGACCTGCCAAGCAAAGTTCTGAAATGGA
>CALJZV010000081.1 GCA_937983475.1 uncultured Verrucomicrobiales bacterium | reverse complement strand
AATTCCGTGGGCGTCCTGTTTTCGAGGAAACGGTTGGATGGCAAGGCAGCCCGCACTGCGGGCAGTGACTATATAGTTCTGACTCGACGAGGGAGCATAGCCGCTGAGCTCTGTGACCGAGGAGCAACGCAGCCAGACGGCCTTGTCCTCGAAAACCCTCCGGGCGGCGGTTCTTTTGCCCGTGGCCTGCGTTGGCTCGGCCGTTACAGCCCGCTGCGGGGATGCTCCAGCCTCGCCGCCTTGGCCACAGCCAAAATCCCTCGCCGCAGGACCCCGCGCAATTTTCAGACAGGCTCTTAGAAGGCGTCATGGCCGGCAATTACACCGCATTGCCGCAAGGCCATCCAGAATTTTCCAAGGTGAGACGTTAGACGACTTCAGGAAGCCGCCACGACAGGGGGCTCAGCGCGCACGGGCTCGCGCGGCACTTTCATGCCGATAAGCTTGTAAAACGTCGGGCCATCCATGGTCTCGTGCTTGAGCAGTTCGTGCGCGACGGTTTCCAGTTCGTTGCGGTAGGCACTGAGCATCTCCTTGGCCTCGGCGTAGGAGCGGTCGAGCAGTTTTTTGACTTCGTCGTCAATCTGTCGCGCGGTTTCCTCGCTGCAATCGCGCTGCAAGGGTTGCTCCTGAGGAGCCAGATAATGGTTGGGCTTCTGCGCGCAGCGGGCCAGGCCGACCTTCTCGTTCATGCCGTAAACGCAAATCATCTGGCGGGCCAGGAGCGTGGCGCGCTCGAGGTCGTTCTCCGCGCCGGTGGTGATTTCATTGAAAACAATTTCCTCGGCGGCTCGCCCTCCAAGCAGCCCGCGGATGCGGTCGAGCAATTCCGAGCGGCTCAACAAATACTGCTCGTCGGTGGGCAACTGCATCGTATAACCCAAGGCCGCGCGACCCCGGGGAACGATGCTGATTTTGTGCACCGGGTCGGAGTGTTTGCTGTGCGCGGCAATCAAGGCGTGGCCAACCTCGTGGTAAGCGACGCGGCGCTTCTGGTCTTCGGTCATGCGGCGGCTTTTTCGCTCCGGGCCGGCAATGACCTTCTCGACCGCTTCCTCGAGATCCTTTTGGGAAATTTGACTGGCATGGTGACGGGCGGCCAACAAGGCAGCCTCATTGACCGCGTTGGCCAGGTCCGCGCCGGAAAAGCCTGGGGTCGCCTGGGCCACGCGCCGCAAGTCCACATCCTTGGCCAGCGGCTTATCGCGGGTATGCACCTTGAGAATGGCCTCGCGTCCGTCCACGTCGGGTGAGTCCACCACGACCTGCCGATCAAAGCGTCCGGGCCGCAGCAACGCGCGGTCCAGGACATCAGGCCGGTTGGTGGCCGAAAGGATGATCACGCCCGCGTTGGCCTCAAAGCCGTCCATCTCCACCAGCAACTGATTGAGCGTCTGCTCGCGTTCGTCATTGACCGCGCCGATATGCACGCCGCGCTGGCGACCAATGGCATCCAGTTCGTCAATGAACACAATACATGGCGCTTGAGACTTGGCCTGCTGGAAAAGGTCGCGCACCCGGGCCGCGCCGACGCCGACAAACATTTCCACAAAATCACTGCCTGTGAGGAAAAAGAACGGCACCTTGGCCTCGCCCGCGACGGCCCGGGCCATAAGGGTCTTGCCGGTACCCGGAGGACCGACCAACAGCACACCCTTGGGAATCTTGGCCCCGATGGCCTTGTAGCGCTGCGGGTTTTTCAAAAAGTCCACCACTTCCTGTAGCTCAAATTTCGCCTCCTCGCACCCGGCAACGTCATCAAAGGTCACGCCCGTGTCCTTATCCACCACCAGGCGCGCCTTGCTCTTGCCGATGCTCAGGAGAGACTGGCCAGGACCGCCACCGCCCGCCATTTTCCGGGCGATCCACATCCACAGCAGGATCAACACGCCGATGGGCAGCACCCACGCCAAAAGAAACTGCGACAGGAAACTTGGGCGAACGCCGACAAATTTCACCTGCGCCGCCTGTAGTTCCTCAACCAGCTTGGGGTCCTCCACCCGGACGGCGCGAAAGAGAATTTCCTTGGAGTCCTTTGAATCCTGGGCTTCGCCGACATTCTCGGAGGGTGCTTCGGAAGTCGCCTCGGGCTTGATGGTGCCGGTTATTTCACCCTCCTTGACGACAACCTCCTCGATTTCGCCACGGCTCAAGTGCGCTTTAAATTCGCTGTAAGGAATGGTTTTGACACTGATCTGCGAGAACGCGCCGTGCCACATCCAGACCAGCAGGAGCATCAACGGCAGATACCACAGCGGGAATCCCCATTGCGGCGGCACGCGCTTCATCCTGTCCGGAATCGGTGGCTTGGACGGTTTTTTTTGTTTATTCATCCCTGCCTTATTCTACACCAATGTGCACCGGTTTGGCGAATTGGCCAATGGCGCCAGTGTATCAAAAAAGCCGAGTAATTCCTTAAAAACAGCCGGAACACCCCGGGGGCGCGTTATTCGTCAGTGGTCGCAGGTGCAGGCGTATTCGGCGAGTTTGCATTCGCCGCAGGTGTGCAGGTCGAGCTTGAACCGGTAGTTCTGCGGTTTGGCCTCCGAGGTTTGCCGGAATTGCACGGCCAGATTGTAGCCTTCGCCTTCCGGGAGCG
>CALJZV010000080.1 GCA_937983475.1 uncultured Verrucomicrobiales bacterium | reverse complement strand
AGCTTTGGCTGTCCCTTGTTACCACGGGAACGGATTTGGGTTCGCCAAAGCGATCTAAAAAATCTTGGACAGACTCAAGGCCTCGAGGAGTAATCTTTCGCGCGTAATAAAGCTCTGAACCAAACCACGTTAAAAACAGTGAGACAAACACGGCTGCCAATTCGATTAAATGTCGCTTAACTCCATTTGGATAAGTAGTCTTGGTCATTTAGGCGTCCTGAAAATCATCCAAATATTCGGAAAAGCCACTTTGACGCCGCCATCAGCGCACTTATAGCGGCGGTTTCATTTATTCAAAAGCCCGCGCAAGGAACCCAACGGCGCTTAAAACTTCGTCAGCAGCTTGAGCCGCTTGATCCGGTCGTCAATGGCCCTGCGGGTGATGCGCGTGGTGAACTTCAGCCCGAATCCTTCGCAGCAGAAGGAGGCCACCACGCTGCCATAGACCATTGCCTTGCGGATGTTGGCGTCCAGCGGTCCCTTGGCCGTGGACAAATAGCCCATCATCGCGCCGACAAACGAGTCGCCCGCGCCGGTCGGGTCCACCACGCGGTGCAGCGGGAACGCCGGCGAAATGAAGAGCTCGCCGCTCCTGGTCGAAAGCATCGCGCCGTGCTCGCCTTTCTTGATGATGACGTAGCGCGGCCCCAGCTTGTGAATCTTCTTGAGCGCGGTGACGATGTTGTCCTCCTGCGTCAACTGGCGCGCCTCGCTGTCATTGAGCACGAAGCCGTCCACGCGGCGCAGCAGCTTCAGCAGGTCGGGCAGGGCGATGTTGAGCCAGAGGTCCATGGTGTCGGCCACGACGAATTTGGGCCGGCGCATCTGGTCCAGCACGTGATGCTGGAGCGACGGGGCAATGTTGGCCAACAGCACGAAGTTGCTCGACTTGTAGGTCTCGGGCAGGGGCGGGCAGAAGCATTCAAAGACGCGCAACTAGGTCTCCAGAGTGCGGCGGTGGTTCATGTTGATCTCGTATTCGCCGGACCAGTGGAAGGTTTTGCCGTCGGCAACCTGGAGGCCTTCGAGGCAGATGCCGTGCTTGCGGTAAAGTTGAATGTAGCGGTTGGGAAAATCGTTGCCGACCACGCCGACCATCCTGACGGGCGCAAAGAAACTGGCCGCCACAGCCGCATGGCTGGCGGAGCCGCCAAGCAGTTTTGGGTTCAGGGCTTTGGGGGTTTTAATGGAATCCAGCGCGGTGGATCCGACAATCAGCACGCTCATCGTTTGTGTTCTCCTGCTTTAATTAACTGAAAATCAAAGCGCAGAGGGTAGCCGCTCGCGGAAGTCACGGCAAGCTTTGGCGACATCCGGGGCGTTAAGAATGGCCGACACCACGCAAATCCGGCGCGCACCGGCCTCCAGAACCGCGTCGAGGTTGCCCAGATGAATGCCGCCGATGGCAAACCAGGGCACTGAGACGCGCTTCGCCGCCCAGCGGACGTACTCCAGCGTGACGGGTCTGGCGGTCGGCTTGGTGCCGGTGGCAAAGACCGGCCCGATGGCAATGTAATCGGCGCCGGCGGCCAGGGCGCGCTCGGCCTGCTCGGGAGCGTGCGTGCTCAAGCCAACCAAGGGCCGGGAGCCGCTGCGCAGTTCGGCCACGGAACGGTGTCCTGCGTCGAAAAAATCCTCCTGGCCCAGGTGCAGGCAGTCGGCGCCCAGTTGCGCGGCAACGTCGGGATGATCGTTGATCACCAGGCCCACGGACGCTTTTTGAAGAATCGGGAGCAGGCATTCCGCCATGCGGCGCACGTCCTCCTTGGAGGCGTTCTTGGCGCGGAGCTGAATGAGGTCGGAGCCGCCGTCGCAGAGCTGCGAGGCAATTTCCTGCGGGGATCTTCCGGCCAAATAAGCCGCGTCCACAAAGGTGTAAAGGCGGCACTCGGCAAGGGACTTCATGCGGGAACGCCGTCGGGCGCAACTCAGGCTTTTTCCTCGATCAATTCCCGGCGTCCGCCGCCCAGAAGCTGCTCGATGAAGTTGGTGGAATAGACGCCTCGACGGAAATTGGGGTCCTGCAAAATGGCCTGCTCAAAGGAGATGGTCGTCTTGACGCCGGTGATCATGTATTCGCTCAGGGCGCGGCTCATTTTGTCCATGGCCTCGCGGCGGTCCTTGCCCCAGGTGATGAGCTTGCCGATCATCGAATCGTAATGCGGCGGAATGGTGTATCCGGCGTAGGCATGGCTGTCCACGCGGACGCCACGGCCTCCGGGAGCGTAATACATTTCAATGCGGCCGGGCTGGGGCCGGAAATCGCCAAAGGGATCCTCGGCGTTGATGCGGCATTCGATCGAGTGGCCGCGGAAATGAATATCGCCCTGGGAGAGCTTGAGCGGTTCGCCCATGGCAATCATGATCTGCTGCTTGACCAAATCAATGCCTGTGACTTCCTCGGTGATCGGGTGCTCCACCTGAATGCGCTTGTTGACTTCGAGAAAATAAAAATTCCCATGGTCATCCACAATGAACTCCACCGTGCCGGCGTTGGTGTAGTGGGCCGCCTCGGCAATCTTGACGGCGGCTTTGCCCATTTTTTTCCGCAGGTCCTTGAATTTGTTCTCAATCAGTGGCGAGGGGGTTTCCTCGATCACCTTCTGGTTGCGCCGTTGGATGGAACAGTCGCGTTCCCCAAGGTGAATGATGTTGCCCTTGCTGTCGCCAAGGATTTGAAACTCGATGTGATGCGGATTTTCGATGAATTTCTCGATGTAAACCCCCGAGTTGCCAAAGGCTTTTTCGGCCTCCGTCCGCGCGGTGTGGTAACCCTTGATCAAGGAGACGTCGTTGTGGGCCACGCGCATGCCCTTGCCGCCGCCGCCTGCCACAGCTTTGATCATCACCGGGTAACCAATGCGCTTGGCAATGGTCAGGGCCTCCTGCTCGTTGTCCACCACGCCTTCGGAACCGGGCGGGGTAGGGACGCCTGCCTTTTTTGCCAGCGTGCGGCTGACAGCCTTGTCGGACAGGGAATTCATCGCCCGGGAGCTGGGACCAATGAACCGGATGTTGCAGCTTTCGCAAACATCGGCAAAGTGGGCGTTCTCGGACAAGAATCCGTAGCCGGGATGAATGGCGTCCACATCGGCGATCTCCGCCGCGCTAATGAGGCGATCAATGCGCAAATAACTCTCTGTCGAAGGAGCTTTACCGATACAGATAGCTTCATCGGCCATCTGAACGTGCATCGAATTGGCGTCCGCCTCCGAATACACGGCCACAGTCCGAATGTTCAGCTCCTTGCAGGCGCGGATGATGCGAACGGCGATTTCGCCGCGGTTGGCGACCAGGATTTTTTCAAACATGAGCTAACGCGTGTTGAGGGGAAAACCTGTTGGAATCAAGGCATCAAAGAGGCTTCAGCTTGAACAGCGGCTGGCCGAACTCCACCGGCTTGGCATTGTCCACCAGGATTTCGGTAATCACTCCCCGCACCTCGGCCTTGATTTCGTTCATCACTTTCATGGCCTCAATGATGCAAACAACGGTGTCGGGGTTCACTTCGGTGCCCACTTCCACATAATTAGCGGATTCAGGCGAAGGGGCGCGATAAAGCGTGCCAATCATGGGTGACTTGATTTCCAGAGTGCCAGCCGATGAAGAAGGAGCAGGGGCCACGGAAGCCGAAATCGCCGGACTGCTGGCGGAAGGTGCCAAAGCCGGGACAGAATAGCTCACCACCGGGGCATCGTCGTAAGCGGCAGCCGCCGGGCCGCCGCTGCGCTTTAATTTTATTTTGAATTCCTGTCGCTCGAGTTCGAATTCGGAGATCGAATTCTTCTTCATCAAATCTATGATGGCCTTGATGTCTTTTAAATCCACGGAAAACTCCTGGTTACGTTCTCTCTACATTAACAAAAAAGCAGCAGTCGGACTCGACCCTGCTTGGAACTGAGTTTTTCAATGCGCGGGACACTAAACGGCCCTATCCGGGCCGTCAATAGGAAAAATTCAACCCCACTGGCAGGGCGATTTTGAGGCAAAAGCATCCTCATTTTGGATAATTTACAGAAAATTATAGCGCTTTAACGCTAATGGCCGCGTCAATGGCCAAAAGATAGGAAGCTGCCCCGAAACCCGCAATCTGCCCCTTGCAAACCGCCGCAATAAATGACTTGTGACGGAATTCCTCCCGGGCGTGGATGTTGGAAAGATGGATTTCGAGGGCGGGGGCCCCTGCTGCGACTATGGCATCGCGCAACGCCACGCTGGTGTGGGTGTAGGCGGCGGCATTGATCACCAACACGTCAAACTGCCCGCGAGCCTGCTGAATCCAAGTGACCAATTCCCCTTCGTTGTTGGTTTGGCGAAACTCCACTCCCACCTGGCGTTCGTCCGCGCGCCGGCGCACAGCGGCCTCGATGTCCGTCAGGGTGGTCCTGCCGTACACCTCGGGCTCACGCTGGCCGAGCAGATTCAAATTCGGTCCATTAAGGAACAGAATTTTCATGAGCGCGGAGGTTAGTCATTGCCGTTGGGCTTGTACATTGGTTTTGACGGCTCGGACACAAAATGAGCGGAGGCAGTTTCCCAGAAATAACCAAGAAACAAAAACACGGGCCACGCCAGCGCAGGGATATAAAGGTTGAATTCGCTGAATCCCTGTAGGCAAACCGCCGCGATGCCCAGCCATAATGCCAGTCGCCGGGGGTAAATGTTGATGTCACTTTTTCGATAAAGCACCCATAGAATGCCGCTGATAAAGGCGATATAGGCCAAAAACCCAAAAAACCCGGAATCCGAAGCCTGTTGCAGATAATCATTATGGGCGAGCCTGGCCATCTCCGATTCAGGCGGTTTTATTTGCTGATAAGGAATGGAAAAGGTGCCTGGACCGGTGCCTAAAACGGGATTTCCCAAGAAAATCTGGCCAGCGGCCTTCCAATAGTCTCCCCGGGCCGCGACACTGGTGGCTCCTTTCTCAAAGAACCCGGCGTATCGGATAAAGAAGCCGGCCAACCCCGCAGCCATCACCGTGATCAAAATCCATTTTCGCCAGGCAGCCAGTATTTGAATGTGCCACATTCTCGCACCCCCCAACCCCAGCATCAACAGCCAACCGGACTTGGACCCTGACCAATAAAGGCAGGCCAGGGCAGCGCAAACGAAAAAGCCGATCAATAACCCACGGGAACCTGGCTTGAGCGGACGGGTCCAGTCCAGCAACCCTGCAATGGTGACCGGCAAAAACAGCAGAATCGCCCCGGCCAGGGTGTTGGGATAAAACAGCGTGGAAAAAATCCGGTTGGTGGACATTTTGCGCATCAATTCCACAGGCGGTTCCTTGAGTTGCGGCAAAATATAAAGGTAAAAGTATTGCCGGGTGGATTCCAGTCCACCGAATCGCTGGTCAAAGCCTTCCCGGAGCACCCAGAAAAATCCGGCCAGAACACCCAGCCAGAATAGGCGCAGGTCCCGGACTTCCGCGAGCGCAAACCAACCCAGATAAAAGCACCCCACCGTTGCGGTAAAATGCAGCAGCGTCAACCGGGTCAGTTCCGGGCTGACGGTCTGGGTGGCGGACACGCATTGCCAGGCCAGCCAGAGGAGCGGGAGAAAGAAAATCCACCGGGAGCCGACCGGTTTTAATTTCCCGCAAGCCAAGCCTGCGGAGGCGGTTGCCCCAAGGAAAATGTAACCCCAGTGGACCGGCCAAGGCTGGTAGAAGAACTCCCAGAAGGTCTGGGGCGTCTGAATTTTGCTTTCCAGAATGACCGGGTTGCCAAATTTTACCAAGGCCACGCCCAGCAACAGCCCGGCCAAAGCGGCAAACGCATGATGCCGGGGCGATTGTCCGGTTTGCATTTCAGGCTTCAAAGCAGGGCAGCTCCGTCAGCGGGATGTATCAAGCCAAGGGTTGAGGGTTTTGGCATGGCGAAAATCGGATTGATTCCGAGTTGCCACTGTCGCGCCGTATCGGACTGCCATTGAATCAATGAGGCTATCCCACAAGGATTGAGGCTGCCGTTTTACCTCCGGCGAGTGCCGCAATCGCCCCCACACCCTCGCAGTCTCGCTGTCCCAATCCATCACGATGCCGCCTTGCTCCGAAAGCAGGGCATCAAGTTTTAAATTGATTTCGATACGACGAGCCAGGCTGGATGACGCCTCCGCGCCTTCTTGAATCTCCGCGATTACTGGCGCGGGAATATACCACTCCGACTGCTCGAAAAACGCCATCACTTTGGCATCGGGGCTAGGTTTCCAAACCTCCGAGATCACGTTGCTGTCCAGAAGGAAAATCATTTCCGCGGCGGCAGTTCTACAGGGCCGATCTTTTGGAGCAAGTGAAGGGCTCGTTTCCGGTCCACTTTTTTAACTGGAACGATTTCCGCCACCGTCTCCCCGTGCTGGGTTAACTTGAC
>CALJZV010000079.1 GCA_937983475.1 uncultured Verrucomicrobiales bacterium | reverse complement strand
ATTTTCCTCGCCAAGATCGTGGATTTTCAAACCAAGGCGCTCACCATCGAGATCACCGGCAATGAAAGCAAAATCGAGAAGTTCATCGACCTGATGAAAACCTTTGGCGTCGTGGAACTGACGCGCACCGGCCGAATTGCCATTTCCCGCAAATAATTTCATCCTCAACACCCTTATAATTAACCAACGGATAAACAAACACATGCCTGCAAAAATCTACACCGACAAGGACGCTGATCTGAACCTGTTCAAAGGAAAAACCCTCGCCGTGCTGGGCTTCGGCTCGCAGGGCCACGCCCACGCGCTCAACCTCAAGGAGAGCGGCTGCAAGGTCATCATCGGCCTCTACGAGGGCAGCAAATCCATCGCTGTCGCCCGCGAAAAAGGGTTTGAAGTCGTGCCGACCGCCGAAGCGGTCAAGCGCGCCGACGTGATCTTCGTGGCGCTGCCCGACACCAAGCAGGCGGCGGCCTACAAGAAGGACATCGAGCCCCATTTGTCCAAGGGCAAGTCGCTGCTGTTTTCCCACGGCTTTTCCATTCACTTCAAGACCATTGTTCCTCCCAAGGACGTGGACGTGATTCTGGTCGCCCCCAAGGGCCCCGGCCACATTGTCCGCCGCCAGTTCACCGAAGGCAAAGGCGTTCCCTCCCTGATCGCCGTTTACCAAAACCCCAGCAAGAAGGCCAAGAAGACCGCGCTGGCCTGGGCCAAGGGCGTGGGCGGCACCCGTGCCGGTGTCATTGAAACCACGTTCAAGGAAGAGACCGAAACCGACCTGTTCGGCGAGCAGACCGTCCTGTGCGGCGGCGCCAGCGCGCTGGTTCAGGCCGGCTACGAAGTCCTCGTTGAAGCCGGTTACCAACCGGAAATGGCCTATTTCGAATGTCTGCACGAACTAAAGCTGATCGTGGACCTGATGAACGAGGCCGGCATCAGCGGCATGCGCTTCTCCATTTCCGAAACCGCCAAGTGGGGCGATGTCACCGTAGGGCCCAAGATCATTGACGCCAGCGTCAAGAAACGCATGAAACAGGCGCTCAAGGACATTCAGTCCGGCAAATTCGCCAAAGGCTGGGTGAGCGAATACCAGACCGGCTACAAGCGCTACAACGCGTTGCTCAAGAAGGGCGAACAGCACCCGATCGAAAAAGTCGGCGCCCGCCTGCGCAGCCTGATGCCGTGGATGCAGAAACGCTCCATCAAAGGCGCGCAAGCCGCTTATTAACCGTCCAAAAAGCCAATTTTCAAAAACGCCACCGGGTCTCCTGGTGGCGTTTTTCTTTTCCATGAAAAACCGCAAATATTGTCAGTGGTGGTGTGGAGAGTTCTTTGTAAGAGGTCAAAGGGGGCCGGTTTATCCGGTAGGCGCCCATGCGGCTATAACGATTCCAAAAGAACTTTCCGAAAACCCGATGGCAGCGTCCAACTTGGTTCCCGGGTTCATGCGGTGACCGTGCCGGGTCACTTCCCGCAACAGTGCTTGAACTTCTTCCCGCTGCCGCAGGGACAGGGCTCGTTTCGGCCCACCTTGGGCAGGGCACGGACGGGCTGGGCCTTGGAAACGGCATCCACCGCTTCGCTCACCATGTCCGTCGGGGCGCCGCCGCCATGTGAGGCAGTAGCCGTTGCCGTGGAGGTCGTCGTCGTGGTGGTGGCCGCCGGCCCCCCAAAGGCGCTGGTGGATTGATGCACCGTGCGCTGCGGAATGCTGTGCAAAAATTGCTCGAAGGCCATGAGGCTCGACGCGCTGCGGAAGATGTTGTGGCAGACCTCGCTCTTGATGTTCACCATCAGCTCGTCAAACATCTTGAACGCCTCGGCCTTGTATTCAATCAGCGGATCGCGCTGGCCATAGGCACGCAGGCCGATGGCACTGCGCAGGCTGTCCATGCCGTAAAGGTGCTCCTGCCAGAGCCGGTCAATCGCACTGAGAATCGTGTAACGCTCGATGGAGATAATGGCCTCGGGCTTCTCAAAGCTGACCTTCATCTCGTAGGCCTTCTTGACGCTGTCGATGATAAAGCGGCAAACGGCATACTGGGCGGCGTTCATCCCGTCAAAAATCGAACCGGCCTCGGGATTCGGGCCGCCGCTCTGGGCTGCCCTGGCCAATTCCTCTTCGGGCATGCCCAAGGGGAAGTTGATGTTCACCCACTCGGCCAAGCCGCGCAGGTTCCATTCAGTCACCTCTTGATCGGCGACTGTGTATTGCTCGACCTTGGCCACGACCACTTCCTCCATGATTTCCAGAAGGCGGCCGCGGACTTCGTCAGCGCGGATGATCTCGTTGCGGAAGCCGTAAATGACTTCGCGCTGCT
>CALJZV010000078.1 GCA_937983475.1 uncultured Verrucomicrobiales bacterium | reverse complement strand
CACCGACGGGAACCGACTACTACGGCTACGATGGGCATGGCAATGTGCGGTTCCTGATCGACCCGAGCGGCGCGATCACCGACACCTACAGCTACGACGCGTTTGGGACGTTGATTGACAGCAGCGGCACCACGCCCAACCGGTATCTCTACTGCGGCGAGCAATGGGATGCCGACCTGGGCTTCTACCACCTGCGCGCCCGCTACCTCAACCCCGACTCCGGCCGCTTCTGGACCCAGGACACCTACGAGGGCAATTCCTCAGACCCGCTCTCCCTCCACAAATACCTCTATGCCCACGCCAATCCGGTGATGAATGTCGATCCGAGTGGGCAGTTCATTTCGATGCCAACAACATTGGGTGCGATAACAATTGCAGGGACATTAACCGCATTGAACGTGGCCATCATTTCACAGGTGTCTGTGAACTATCAGAAGTTTTTTGGCCTCTCCAGCCGGGAGCGAGCCCAGGCAGTTCAGCGAAACAATCGCACAGTGGAAAGCTTGAAAAGAATTATAGACAGTCATGGAGAACGAACATTTCAAGAAGAACAGTTGGGGGTTGTTGGAACTATGGGGACAAGAATGCCCGGCGACAGCGCTTTTCAACGTGCTGTGAATTTATTTGAATCCCTTCGCAATATTGAGGGATATCCAAGCGCTCTTGAAGAACTATTTGCAAGATTAGGAAATCGCGGCATCTATGGAGTTCCGCTTCCAGATGACCAAACTGCGGATCAGCGAGCGGAATTGGCGAAGGCACTTTTGAACCGGCAAGAAGCGTTTGATCGGTGGCTTCGTCGAGATTACTAAACCTCATACACTGCATGAAAGATCGCCAAGTTAATATTATGCATCCAACTCCGGTCATCATCTGGATTGTTCGGCTGTGTTTCCTTGCAGTGGTGTGCAGCGTTGGCATTTTCTGGTCGAAGAGTGGTACGGTCACAAATACCGGTAGATTTGTGTTTGGCACATTCGTGCTACTGAGTCTTGCTGCAATTATTGCTTCCTATATTCGCTTAAGGATTGCACTGGTTGTCGTAGCAATTTGTGTAATTGCAGTGCATTTAGCTGGGTTCCTGCTCATGAATATCCTTGTGCTGAAAGGAACATGGTGGGAATGGTGCATTGTATTCCCTGCACAGATGACAATTCCTTCTGCTGTTGCCTATTACATTCTTAAGGCTCGAACAATTAAACATTTCTATCATAAAGGGGACGTTTTTAAAGGGGATAGTTCCTGATTACGGCAACACTGCTGAAAAAAGTTTTGCATTGGCGCTGTTGGCGATTCGCGGAGGGCAAGGGCGCGTGTTGAGCCTGTTGTTTACGTTATTTTTCGCGCTTGGTTGTTGGTCTTTTGGCCCCACCGGTTACGCGCAGGTGCTGGAGGAGTGGACTTCTGAAATCTCCAATCCTGAAGTCCTGAATCTCACGCGAAGCTATCTCTACGGCCATGATTTGGTCAGCCAGCAACGGTTCGCCTCCGGCACACCGGCGGGACGGCAATCGGGTGAGGAAAACGGTGTCCGAGGCCGGGGGCAGCGTCGGGCGTGATTGTTTCTGGGTGATTTGGTCATCCAGCAAGGCCGCAACGCAGGAACTTCCGGTTCACCGGTTTGGACCATCCGTGCTACGGTCCGTAAAAGTAAAGATGGTTTTGCGCGGGGACGGGCCGTCCCCACACCTCAAAGGAGCGGGGACAGCCTATCCCCGCAAGCGGTCATCCATTCAAGCGTGAGGTTCAACTGCGAGTCGGTTCCCGTTTTTCTCTCGGGTCTGCTCGGGGCGCATTGAGCGGCTTTGCCGGAGCCTGTCGTTTC
>CALJZV010000077.1 GCA_937983475.1 uncultured Verrucomicrobiales bacterium | reverse complement strand
GATTTGCTGCAATGTTTCGGGAAGCTTCATGATTGGCTTGTGGAAAAATAAAGAAGATCAGCGGCGAAGTTCAATGCGGTCGCCAGGTTCCAACAGTTCGTCATAGCCGCGCAACAGGCGTTTCACGTCCACGGCAAAGGACTGGCCCCGACGATGAATGATGATTTCGCGCGGATCGCGGTTTCCCTGGTATTCGGCGGCGACAATGGCATTGGCGAGGGTGAGACCGTCGGCCCATTCGATCGTGTTGGTTTTCACATCGCCGAGAATCTGGATGGCGGTGCTGGCCTGTTGTTGCTGCCATTGCGCCATCGCCTGCTGCTGTCCGGCCAAATACGCCTGCTGCGAGTCCCGGCGCGCCTTGGATTTGGTGGTGCAGGCCGGGAGGAATCCGACAATGGTCAGGCAAAGAATCAACCGTTTCATTTGCTTAACAACTCGTTGGCACTTCTTGTAGCACTTCCACGCAATGCGGGATCGCACCAACAACGAAGCCGAGGCATTCCACCGCGCCGCTCGGCTTGCCGGGCAGACAAACGACCAGCGTGCGTTCGACAACCGCAGCGAGGTTGCGCGATAGAATGGCGTTTTTGGTAATCTTCATCGATTCCATGCGCATGACTTCGCCGAAGCCGGGCAGTTCACGCACCGCAATTTCGCGCACCGCTTCAGGAGTCACATCGCGCAGGGCGACGCCTGTTCCGCCGGTGGTCAAAATCAGTTCCGCGCCTTTGGCAATCTGCTCGCGAATGGCGCGTTGAATGTCGCGCTTTTCATCGGGAACCAATGTTTCGGCAATAACGGTCCACTTGTATTCCTGCGCCGCTTTGCGCAAAGCAGGTCCGCCAAGGTCGTCGTATTCGCCGCGGGAGGCGCGGTCGGAAATAGTGATGATGCCAGTTTTCATTTCGTTACATGGTTGAATCGTAAAACTGTTACATCGTTCAACGCGAAGCTTCCGTCCCGATTCAACGATGTAACAATTTAACCAATCAACGATTCAACTTCGTCTTTGAAACCAGTTTCACGTCCGTGATTTTCATTTTCTTATCAGCGGCCTTGCACATGTCATAAATGGTCAATGCCGCGATGTTCACCGCAATCAGCGCTTCCATTTCCACGCCGGTTTGGGCGGCAATTTTGGCCGATGCGGTGATGCGGATGCGGTTGGCGCTCTTGGGAAAGTCGAAGTTCACTTCGCAGTGGGAAATGGGCAACGGATGGCAAAGCGGGATGAGATCACCGGTTTTTTTGGCGGCCATGATGCCGGCAAGGCGCGCTGTGGCCAGCACATTGCCTTTGGCAATCTTGTTTTTTTGAATCAGAGACAGGGTGGCTTTTTGCAAACGGATCTCCCCGCTGGCGATGGCTTCACGGAGCATGACCGGCTTGGCTGAGACGTCCACCATGCTCGCCTCGCCCCGCGCATCGATGTGGCTCAGATGCTTTAGCTGTTTTGGTGATTTCACGGCTGCCTATTGATGGAGGCTATGTGTCAAATATACGAGTACGTTTTTGAGCGGCAGCGAGGCTTGAGATGTGCCTGATAGCAAGGCGGCTTATCAATCTCCTCAAGCGATCGGGATTTGAGCCCCATGCGGTTTCTGGACGCGCGGCGGACTGCTTGATAATTTACTCCCATGCCAATTTACGAATTTCATTGTGAGAAATGTGGAAAGGACAGCGAAATTCTGGTCCGGTCCTCCGACTGGTCCGGCACCGCGTGTCCCGAATGCGGCTCCAAGCGATTGGAGAAGAAATTTTCGACCTTCGCCTCCAGCGTGAGCGGGCAGGAATCAATGCCGGCATGCACGAGCAATCCGTCCTCCTGCGGGCGCTGCGGAACCGGCGTGCCGCACTCGCATTAACTCGGCGCAGTGACGGGCAAGCCGTGGCAGATTTGCCGGGCGGAAATCTGAGTCAGATTCTTCACGAGCCAGTCCGGGTTGTGGCTTTTTAATTCGTCATAAGATGCGCCCCCCGTGGCCACGGCAAGCACACGGGCGTTGATGGCCCGGGCGCAGCGGATGTCGAGAGGCGTGTCGCCAATCACCAAGACCTCGTCGTCCTTCAATGTGCGCTTCAGGAAAAATGAGCCACGTTCGCGGGCGATGGCCGCGATGCAATCCCGTTCCTCGTGGTCGTCGGCAAAGGCGCCAAAGGGAAACTCCTGCCAAAGGTTGAACTTTGAGAGTTTAATCTCCGCGCCGCGCCGGATGTTGCCGGTCAAAAGGCCGATGGCCGGCGGCTCGGGCAACGCGCGCATTTCCTCCATGAACGGATGGATTCCGGGGCAGATGCCGCCCTCGCTTTCCAGGATGATCTGCTCCAGCCAGTGCAGGTAAACCCGGAAAAACCGGTCAAAATTGTCGCGCGTCGTGTCAATCCGGTTGTGAAGGAAAAATTCGCGCACCAGCGACACATCCGTCCGCCCCGCGAACTTCAATTTCTCTGTGCCATCCACGATGCCAAACTCCGTGGCAAAGGCCCGGGCAAACGCCTTGATACCTGCGCCTCCGGTATGGACCAGCGTGCCGTCAATGTCGAACAAGACCAAACGAATCATGAAGTAACAATTTATCGGGTATTGCGGACAGAGGACAGCCGTTTTGTTGTGAGGGAACTCCGCGCAGTAAAAAAGAGGGGCGTTTTACGCGAAAAACAGGTAATGTTTGCCAGTCAATCGTGAAACCAACAAAGAACGCCTTCACGCTCATTGAATTGCTGGTGGTCATTGCCATCATTGCCATTCTGGCGGCGTTGCTGCTGCCCGCGCTGTCCAAGGCGCAAGGTGCGGCCAAGGGCGCGGCTTGCTTGAACAATTTGAAGCAGTGGGGGTTGGCCACGCATATTTACACCGGCGACAATAATGAATTTCTGCCGGACGATGGCTTTGGTAATCCCGCTCCCGGGCCGGTGACCAATGGTTGGTATGCTCTATTGCCTGGACTGCTTGGATTGCCTCGTTACGACAGCATGGTCTGGCGTACCAATTCTGCCGCGGATGTGGGTCGTTCCATTTTCATCTGTCCGGCCAATGAGCGGCGCAGCAACGGCAACAACTTGTTTCATTACTGCCTGAATGAAAACGTGGACGGCACTGGAGTCAACGACAAGCCGACGAAGATCACGAGCATTACCAATCTGTTCACGATGGTTTGGATATTTGACAGCAAGAACCTGCCTGCCACCGGCAGCAGCAATTTCATGCACACCAATTTGCACAACAAAGGCGGCCAGATTCTATTTCTTGACGGCCGCGCCAAGCGGTTTCACAAGGACGACTTAACGGGAAACGCGGATATCCGCTGGCTCCCGTAGCTTTCAGTCAAATAAACTGGCCGAGTTGGATGTCTTGGAAAGGTTGCGCCCGCCTGCATAGACGTTTTGCAATTGCCCGTCCTTCCAGCGCCGAAGCCGGAAAAGCTGGCCAAACGTGTAATCGGGCGCTTCGCCGCCCTGGCCGCCGACCAGTTCCGCGCCGCGCCGGACGTTATCCATCATCCAGGCGGGAATGAGCAGGTGATAGGGATTGCGCTGGACCTCGCCGACATGGAATGACGTGGCGGTCACCAGCGCGGTGACGTCGTCGGCGTCGTATTCCACCATCAGGTTGGGTGACTGCATCTGGCCCCAGAATTCGGTCTCGACCACAAAACAGGAAAAGCCTGGCAAGGTTTTCAGGGCGTCCAGAAGCAGGAAATGCACACCAATATGCGTGCCGTTCCAGTCGTGCTCATGGGGAAAGAAAATGACCTTGGGCTGGTGCTTGGAAAGAATTCCCGCGATGACCTGGACCATGGAATCCCAGTGCGCCTTGTCCTGGTCGCGTGTTTTGGGCGTGACCTTTTCCAGGCCGTTGGGCGCGGTTTGCACGAGTTCAAAATTGATGAAGTCGCACGCGGCTTTTAATTCCTCCAAGCGTCCGGCTTGGCGCTCCTTTTTGCTCCCCTGGGTCACGGCGACATTGACGATGCGCCAGCCGGCCTCGCGTTGCAGGCGCAGGGCCAGACCGCCGGCGATGGTTTCGTCGTCGGGATGGGGCGCGAAGAACAGAGCGCAGGGAGCGCCGTCATGGGCAGAAACGCGGGGCAGGGGAGGGAAGCCGCCCAGCGGTAAGGCTTTTGCATCTCGATTGATCTGGGCGATCTGGCTGACGAATTTCGAATATGGGTTCATGGTCGTTCTAATTATCGGGCCGTGACTGTATTGAAAGTTTATTCCTTTGTGAAGCGGCGTGTGTTTTGCCAAACGGCCAAAGGGGTTGGACGCGGCTCAGAGGGTTGAAAAGCGGGCAGTTTGCCCCGGTTTTTCAGGGATTTGGGCGTTTTTTAGCAGTTCAAGGCATCGAAATAAGTCTTAATTGTCTTGCTGTAGCTCGCTCACCTTTTAAACTGAACAGCCCTTGGAACGCGCTTGTGGCGTTCAATTGTTATGAACTCGAACGGTCTTCTGCAAAAACACTGGGTGAATGTCACTGCCCAGTTTGTCACGGATGCCCTGCTGTTCGCGTTTGCCATGATCGTCGGCACTCGCTTGTGGCTGGGTACACTGGGGCTCGCTGAGAAAATCACCGAGTACTGGCCAAGTATTTTCCTGGGGGCGCTTTTTCTCCCGTGCATTATTTACATCTGCGGCCTCTATTCGCCCCGTGTGGCCAATGACGACTTTTTCAAGCGGGCGTTGGTGCTGGCACTGTGCTTTGTGGCTGCGGTCGGATTCATGATGGGGCTGTTCTACTTGAATTACTCGGGCCGCATCGGGCGGGGTGTCATGATTGTCAGCGGGTTGCTGGCATATTTTTTGGTCTTCCTGCACCACGCGCTGATGCTCTATCGCACCAAGAATTACCGGGAACGCGTTGCGTTGATTGTGACGTGCCCGTTTGACGAGGTGGAGAGCGAGTTGTTTGACACGTTTTGGTCGCAGCATCTGGAACTGGCAGGAGTGATTCATTATGACAGTTACCGGCCTGATGCGAAAAAAAACAAAGTGCTGGGACCAGTCAGCGATATTTCAAGAATCGTCGAGGAGCATCGGATTGACCGGGTTTTGTGCACGGACAAGAGCATCAATGATCCGGCCATGTGCCGGCAGTTTTGCCAGTTGCGTTATTCGGGTGTGACCGTGGTGCCGCTAATCAGCCTCTGCGAGGAGGTGTATCAGATGGTGCCGCTGGAATTAGTGACGCCCGAGTGGCTGCTGAACGCCAGCGCGTCGCCGCACATGCTTTACATCCGCAAGGTCAAACGAGCGTTTGATATCGTGGTGTCCCTGGTGGGGTTGTTGTTTTTGGGGCCATTCATGATTGCGGGAATAATTGCCACCAAGCTGACATCGCCCGGGCCGGTGTTTTATTACCAGGTCCGGAGCGGGCGTTTTGGAAAACCAATCAAGGTCATCAAGTTACGGACCATGCGAGTGGACGCGGAAAAGAACGGCGCGGTCTGGGCGGCCACAAAGGATTCGCGGGTGACGCCGGTGTGTGGTTTTTTGCGGAAGTATCGCATTGATGAGATTCCGCAGATTATCAATGTCCTTCGCGGGGAAATGTCGTTTGTTGGGCCCCGGCCTGAGCGCCCGGAATTTGTGGAGATGCTGTCCAAGCAGATTCCTTATTTTGGGGAGCGGTTGATGGTGCAGCCGGGAATCACCGGGTGGGCACAGGTCAGCTATCCTTACGGCTCCTCGGTGGATGACGCCAAGCGCAAGCTCGAGTACGACCTATATTACGCCAAGCACATGAGCCTGTTTTTGGATATTTTCATCCTTTTGGACACGGTTCGCATCATCGTCCGGGGTGGGGTCAACGAGGCAAGCAAACAGGGAGCTTTCAGCTTCGACACGGCCCGCAAGCGCCGCGCCGAAATCGAGGGAGCGTTGAAGGAGGCCAGCCTGTTGAATTGACACGGTAGGTTTGAGAGGGAATTCCAGAAAACACTTTTTCCATTCTTCGTCGGTCCCTAGACTGGGTGTCGGTCATTTTATTCCATGAAAAACATAGTTTATTTTGACGTGGAAACCCAGAAGTCTGCCGACGAAGTAGGCGGCTGGCATCGCATTCGGGACATGCGCATGAGCGTGGGCGTCACCTACAGCACCAAGCGGGGCGATTACAAAATCTACGGCGAGCGCCAGGTTCATGATTTGATGGAGGAATTGCGGCGGGCTGATTTGGTCGTGGGGTTCAACAGCCTGCGATTCGATTACGAGGTGTTGCAGGGGCACAATGACTTTTTCGACTACACGCAGCTTCCGACCTTGGACATGCTTGTGGACCTGCAAAAAGTCCTTCAGCACCGGCTCTCCTTGGACTCGGTGGCGCACGCGACGTTGGGTGTGGAGAAAACCAGCGAAGGCTTGCAGGCCATCCGCTGGTTCCGGGAGGGCAAGCTGATGGAGATTGCCGAATATTGCTGCTACGACGTGAAAATCACCCGGTTGGTCCATGAGTTCGGGATGACGCACAAGCAGGTCTATTTTACCAACAAGTTTGGCAAGAAAATCGCCGTGCCGGTGTCGTGGTGAAGCCGTTTGTGGAGTCAGCTTTTCACGGCCTGGCGCAGGCTGGCGATGGTGGTGTTGGAAAGGCGGAGCTTGTTGGAGAGGTCGATCGCAATGTTGCGCATGATGACCATGCCCAGATGCGGTTCGCGCTGCACCAGTTCATTGAACGCGTTGCGGTGAATCAGCAGGACGATGCTGGGCTGGACGGCAATTGCATGGGCGTTGCGCGGCGCGCCGTCCAGAAACGCCAGTTCCCCGAAGACCTTGCCCGCCTGGACTGTGGCAATGGGCTTTGTGTTTTCCTCCAGCTGAATGTCCACCTGGCCGCGCATGACCACGTAAGCCGACTCGCCTGAATCGCCTTTTTTGAAGATTTGCTCGCCCGCGCGGAAGAGCTTTTGGGAAAACAACCGCGCGATTTTTCTCAACTCGCCGTCCCCAAGCCCTTCAAAAATCGGGAGAGTGCGGAGCAGGTTGATGATGGCCACGCCGATTTTCTGGTCCTGAAAGTTTCGGTCAATGATTTCCACCACTGAGCGCGCATGGGCCGTCAGGTCTAGATTTTCCAGCGCGTAAGGCATGTTGAGCTTGACCATTTTCACCACGTCAGCATGGGCTCCGTGCTGGCTGGAAAATGCGGGCAGATAGGTCACGGGAATGAATCCCAGTTGCTCGGTTGTTTTCAAAAACCGGGGTGCTGTGGCCAACGCGTCCACTTCGACATAGACGGCGCTGAACTGGTCCTGGGCTATGCGGGTGACCTGTTGCAGCAAGGTTCCCATCGAAACGTCATCGGTTGAAAACCCGTCCACGATGCGCACGCACCGGTCATGCTCGTCAAAATAATAGGCAATTCCGGCGACAATCTGGCTTTCAACCTGGCCCAGCACGGTCTGAAATGACATGGGCGCTTCAATGCGGAACATGCCAAGCCCCAGGTTGTAGCCGGCGGATATTTCGACAGGCGGGTTGGCCGACTGGCAATGGTCGCGCCACAGCTTGTAATCCTCGTAGCTGGCTTCATGGACTTTTAAGTCGGTCTGAATCGGATATCCCACCGCACCGTCGCGGACGGTCATGGGATTGGAAATTTTCAAGCGGTTGAACGTCATCGCGGCCAGTTCGCTGATTTGAGGCAATGACTCGGAAAGCGGCAGGCGGGACAACAGCACCTGGTTGGCCTCGCGGACATAAAACAAGGTGCTAGTCCGGTTGGGCAGCATGTGCTTGAAGGGCTGAAACCCCACGCAGGAGTAATTGAGGTTTTCAAAAAGGATTTGCTGCTTGTTGTCGTGAGCCGGTACACGGGCGACGACAATCTGCCCCCGCTCCATGGCCATTTCATTGATGGCCTGAAGCAGGGCCTTGGCGGTGCCATCGGAGTAGCTTTCGGGCCGGAACAGATTGCGCCCAAGGTTCAGAACCGGGTTGGGCGGTTGGGCGGGCTTCAGGAAGGTGACGCTGGCGTTGATTAATCCGTCCACCTCGGCCACCCAGGTTTCCTGGCCGGAGGCTGTCTCCAGTTGCAGGGCCATCCAGGAGGCGTCATACACTTCCTTGGTGGGGTAATCTCCTCCAAAGGCCGAAAAAACCAACTCGACGATTCGGCCGGCATCGCCGGGGTGCGCAAGCCGTACTTGTGGGACTGACATGAAAAACCTGATGTTTTATGAGCTATTCGAAAAATGGTGCCCGCGACAGGACTTGAACCTGTACGATGTTACTCACTAGAACCTGAATCTAGCGCGTCTGCCAATTCCGCCACGCGGGCACTTGCAAGACCTCTTTTTGAAGAGCCTTCGCCCCGTATGCGATTCCATGTCGCCACTGAGCGAACCTCTTGACGGCGCTCAACATAGCAAAGGGTATTCCGCCCGCGCAAGTTTCCATTTGGGAATCCTTTTGACGAAACCTGCTCAGCCGCAAAGTTGGTCCACCTTTGCGGCAAATACAAAATCACTTTCGCTCAGGCCGTCAATCTTGTGGGTCCAGAGCGTCAGTTTCACCTTGCCCCAGGCCAGGTAAATGTCGGGATGATGATTGACGCGTTCGGCCAGTTCTCCGACTTCGTTTGTAAAATCCAAGGCCTGGCGGAAATTGTCGAATTTAAATTCCCGCTCCAAATGGTGTTGGTTCACAATTTTCCATCCGTCGGACAGTTTGCCGAGCAATTGGTCCAACTGGTCACCCTTGAGCGGAGGCACCCCTCCTTTACAGGGGGCACATTCCTTTTCAGCCAACGTGTTCATGCGATGCCTTTCTTCTGAGGTTTAATGTTCTGATTAATTTACTAAAAGGATTGCGATCCGGCTACCCCATGAATGTTGGTCGGCTCAGGGTGTTGCGTTAATATGACTCAATTGTCGCTGCAAACTTGACCCTACGGTCCCCTCGAGGCCCGGCTCAAAGGGCGCTGGGGAACTGGCTCGCGCACGGTTGGATTCCAGCACCTCATAGCCGCCCTCGGGCAGCAGTTCGTCGGTGGGCAGATAGGTCAAAGACTCCTGCGAGTAGCCCCAGGCAACCACTTTGCGCGGCGCGAGCCAGCCGGCAATTTTTTCACGCCATTCCACAACCGGCTCGCCCGCCATGTGAACTATCCAATGCGCATCCGAGAGCCGGATCAAGCCCACAGGCCAGGGCTCGCCTTTGGAAAAGCCTTCACCCGATTCGTAACGCGCAAGCCAATAGTTTCCCACGGATTGCAGTTCGGGGTTTTTGTCGGCGGCCAGTTTCTCGTAGGTGTCCATGGAGGGCGGCGAATCGCGCCGGAGCAAGGGGCGGTCCGAGGCGGCCGACAATCGCAAAGACAGCGTCTCTCCCTGCTTGTCGAGCGCGGTCAGGACATCCCGAGCCAGTTCGGATCCGGCCTGAAGGCAATCTTCAGCCTTCGCGGTGCGAAAGCGTTTTTTTTCAGGGTCCGCCAAAACGCGGGGCCGCACGTTGCCAGCGACGCCCTGAACAAATTGAACGTGCGCTCCAGCGCCCAATGCCTCTTGAAGGACATTCCGGGTGACCCCGGGAAAATCGGCGGAAATCCCCGCATAATTATACCCGTAAACGATGACCGGATGGCAGGCGTAGGAAAACAGGATGGCAGGGGGACGCTTGGATTTCACCGGCGTCAGCTTCAACACCCATAATTTCTCGTCAATTGGGCCGTCCGCATTGGGCTGCATGCCAATTCGGCCATCGGCGGTTTTGTTTCGGCGGTTTATGGCCACGCGGGAGGCTCCCTCAAACACTTGGACGGTGACGGGCTGAAGGCTTGTCGAGGCGTTCCTACAGGCCTGAACGATTCTTTCGGTCAAAGTTTCAAAGTACGCCAGTTCAACCGGAGGATGCGGCGCAGCGCCCGCAAAAAGGCTGCGGCAGGTCTGCGGACCGCTATGGGTGTGGGAGCAATTCAACACAGCAAGGTTCCAATCCACCCCCAATTCCTGAACAGCCGATTGGCGAAGACGGTCGCTCAGGTCGTGGGGCAATCCAGCCAGGTCAAAGGAAATGACAACCAGTCCGTTGCCGTTTGCATCATTGAGAAAAAGCACTTGGGCCTGAAGCGGGTCGAGCACCTGTTTCGCAAGTGTGATCATGGGGCCGCGTCCGCCCAGCGCGATGCCCAGCGGCGGGGTGATGTCCACCGTGGCCCAGCCGGCTTGGGCGGGAGAGGTGTGTGGCAGGGCCAGCACTGGGTGGAACGGCAGAATCAACGATAAAAAAAGGGCTAAAAATCGGGAAAAGTCTGGGCACATGAGCCCAGTGTTTGTCAATGACCAGGGACCAGGCAACCGGTTTTTTTATACCGGTCGCACGGATCGACCATAACTAAGGGGTTCCATGTGTGATAAATCAGGGAAACCTTTAATTTTCGCAAAGTGTTCACTCTAAATGGATTAGGGCATTTGCTATTTGAAAGGCGGCATGAGGGTTGCTGTTGCCATTCCGGTCACCCGTCAACAACAAACTAAAATTGAAACCCTGACAAACCCTCCGTTCCCATGAAAACCTTCAAAAAACTCCTCCAATGTTCCGTGGTGGTCCTGGCGATGGGCATGACCTGCCTTGCCGCAAAAGCTGATGAATTCCGCGCCTTGTGGGTAGACGCCTTTGGCGACGGCTTCCTCAACGCGTCCCAGGTGACCAAATTGGTCAACGACTGCCGCACTTACAATTATAACGCGGTCATCGTCCAGATGCGCCGGCGAGGCGACGCCTTTTACATGCCGCAGGCGCCCAACGGTGATCCTCGGACCACAGCCATTGCGGCGAACTTTGACGCGCTGCAGGAGATCATCAACCAATGTCATGGCGGCGAGCCTCGGATCGAGGTGCATTGCTGGGCGCCAGCCAACCTGATTTGGGGCGATCCGACCAAGCCGCCCACGCAGTCGGGCCATGTGTACAACCTGCATCCGGGGTATCTGACTCGAACCTCCGCAGGCGCAACCCAGTTTGCCGAAGGCTTTTTCCTTGATCCGGGCCATCCCGATGCCATGCAGTGGAACTACAACATGGCCATGGACATTGTCAGCCGTTACGATGTGGATGGGTTTCACTGGGACTACATCCGTTATCCGCAGCAGGATGCAGGCTACAATCCCACGGCCTTGGCGCGATACAACGCGGAGTTTGGCCTGACCGGGCAGCCTGCGCCTTCCAGTTCGCAATTTTCCTCCTGGCGCCGCCGCCAGGTGACCGATTTCCTCCGGTGGGTCAACGCTGACCTCCTTGAGGTCAAGCCGTCACTGGTTATATCCGCCTCGGTGTTTGCCGACCGGAACGACGCGACGAATTTTCGCTTCCAGGATTGGGCGACCTGGAACAACGAGGGCATCATCGATCTGTGTCTGCCCATGAATTACACCACCAGCAGCACCACGTTCACCACGCGCCTCAACGACGCTTTCAACAACCAGGGCGTTCGCCGCGTTTACATGGGCCTGGGTGCCTACCTCAATACCAAGGAAAACACGCTCAGCCAGTTGAGCCAGGTTCGTGCCAAGCCGCTTTTGGGTTCCTCGTTGTTCAGTTACCGAACGTCCAACAGCGGCACGGTCAATCAGGCCGAAACCTTTGAATACATTCGGGATAATTTTCAACCGACCTGGGTTTCGACGCCTGCCCTGCCGTGGCTGGCCAGCCCCACGAAGGGCATTGTGAAAGGAACGGTTCGCCGGTCGGACAATAACCAACCGGTTTACAACGCCACGGTTACTCTCAGCTCCAGCCCGGTTCGCACGCAGAAAACGGAATCTCACGGCAAATATGCCCTGTTTGAGGCGCCAGCGGGATCCTTCACGCTGACGGCGTCCGCGGGCGGGTTTAACAGCGCCCCGGTGCCGGTGACCGTCACTGAGGGCGGCATTCACACGGTGGATATTGTCATTGAATTACCCGCAAATCCTGACAGCACGGCTCCTGTCATCACCACGGTTCGTTCCAGCAACATCACGTCTAATTCGTGTGTGATTACCTGGGTCACCGATGAACTGGCGGACAGCACCGTTGAATACGGCCTTTCCGTCAATTATGGCAGCGAAACATTCAATGCGAGCAAGGTGGTGAACCACTCGGTTTCGCTAAGCGGCTTGTTACCCGCCGCAACCTACAATTACCGTGTTAAATCCAAGGACGCCGCCGGCAACGAATCGGTCTCTGGCAACTTCCAGTTCACCACGGCTCCCGCGGAATCGGACATCATCGTTGACAACCCTGAGGCGGTGGTGGTTGGCGTCTGGACCACTGCGACCAGCGCCACCGATAAATTTGGCGCAGACTACCGTTTCAGGAGCAAGGGCACGGGCGCGAATTATTTGCAATTCACGCCAACGATTCCGGTTTCCGGCACCTACCAGGTTTTCCAGTGGCATCCTCAGGGCAGCAATCGCGCGACTAACGTCCCCTATGTTGTCAGTGCCACGGCGGGCGAGCAGACCGTGTTTGTCAACCAGCAGGTCAATGGCGGCAAATGGAATTTCATTGGGGCGTTTCATTTCACCGCAGGCACCAGCGGCCATGTGAAAATCACCGACGGTTTCACCGATCCGACCGCAGGACGCGTGGTGATGGCCGACGCGGTGCGGTTTGTTTATCAGCCGGACCAGGAAGTGGATGACGTCATCGTGGATAATCCGGCGGCGGTCCTGACGGGCGCGTGGACTTTGGCGACCAGTGCCACGGACAAGTTTGGGGCGGACTACCGTTTTCGCGGTCGCAGCCCGGGAACGAAGTTTGCCAGCTTGACACCGAGCATACCGGTATCTGGCTTTTACCAGGTGTTTGAGTGGCATTCCCAAGGGAGCAACCGGGCCACGAACGCGCCGCACATCATCAATTTTCAGGGCGGCTCTCAGACTGTTTCAGTTAACCAGCAGGTTAGCGGCGGAAAGTGGAACCTGATGGGCACATTCCCATTTGCTGCGGGCAATTCCGGTTATGTCCGCATCACCGACGGTTTCACGATTCCGACCAATGGCGTGGTGATGGCTGACGCCGTGAAGTTTGTCTATGTCCGGCCGGCCGCGCCTCCCGCCGCGCCCAACGGCATGTTTGCCGCGGCTTCCAGTTCCTCACAAATCAATTTGACCTGGACGGATCATTCCACAAATGAACTCAATTTCGTGGTTGCCCGTGGAACAGGCGCCGGTGGCCCTTATGTCGATATCGCTACGGTCGGGGCGAATGTCACGAGCTACACTGACTCCGGCCTGTCGGCCAACACGGCTTATTTTTATGTTGTGCGAGCAGTGGGCGAGGGCGGCCCCTCTGGCAATTCCAGCGAAGCCAGCGCCACCACTTTCCCTCTTCCGCCCGCCGCGCCCAGCGGCTTGACCGCGACGGCTGGAAGCGCGTCGGAAATCAGCCTCGCCTGGACAGACAACGCCGGGGAACTGGAGATGGTGTTCGTTATTGCCCGCAGCCTCAGCGCAGGCGGGCCGTTTGCGGATGTGGCGACCATGCCCTCGCGAACAACGATGTTCACCGACACCGGGTTGGAAGCCAGCACCACCTATTTTTATCGCGTTCGTGCCCGCAACGCGGGTGGCGACTCAAACCCCTCCAATACCGCAGGAGCCACTACGTTGTCCGAGGCTCCCGCCGCGCCCAGCAATCTGACGGCTTTTGCGGTCAGCACATCGGAGATAGACCTTGCCTGGGTTTTGAACTCCTCCAATGAGGAGAGCGTCGTTGTGGCCCGTACTTCGACTTTGGGCGGCGGCTTTGAGGACATCGCCACATTGCCCGCCGGCTCGATCGCTTACAGCGATTCAGGCCTGGCCCCGCACACGCTTTACTTCTACGTCGTGCGCGCGGTGAGCGCCGGTGGCAGTGTGGATTCTTCCATGGCCAGCGCTTCCACGCTGAACAACGCGCCGGTCGCCGACGCGGGCGGCGATCAAAGCGCCTCGGCCGATGCGACCTGCCAGGGAAATGTGACATTGGACGGCAGCGGCTCCAGTGACCCGGAGGGCGACACGCTCTCGTATTCGTGGGCGGGCCCGTTTGGCAGCGCAACCGGGGTGAATCCGACTGTCAGCCTGCCGCTTGGGACGCATATCATCACCCTCACTGTGAGCGACGGTTTTGGAGGTAGTTCCACGGACACCGTGACGGTGACGGTCTCGGACACCACTCCGCCCGTGCTTGCGCTGAAGGGTGTCAATCCAATGGTGGTGCATTGTCACGATCCATTCACCGATCCGGGCGCGATGGCCGTGGATGCCTGCGCAGGCGACCTGACCGATTCAATTGTGGTCTCCGGTGAAGTCAACACCCACCATGTCGGGGAACATACGCTGACCTACACGGTAACCGATGCTGATGGAAACTGGGCGACGGGCACGCGGACGGTGGGCGTTCCCGACCAGCATGGACCGGAATTGACGCTTCTCGGGGCCAACCCAATGACGATTGAATGCCACACGCCGTTTGTGGATCCGGGCGCCACCGCGGTGGACGCCTGCGCCACCGACATCACCCTGGCGATCGATGTCACCGGCAGCGTGGATGATCACACGCCGGGAACTTATGTTCTCACTTACATGGTCAGCGATCCGAGCGGCAACACCGCGACTGCCACGCGCACCGTGCGTGTGGTGGACACCACGCCGCCAGTGCTGGCGCTTAATGGCGACAGCGCGATGACGGTGGAATGCCACTCGGCATTTGGGGATCCAGGCGCCAGGGCTCATGACGCCTGCTCCGGTGATCTGACCGGTTCCATCGTGGTCACTGGTGTTGTGGATGCGACTAGCCCCGGCATTTACTCGCTTCATTATTCGGTGACGGATGAGCATGGAAACACAGCCACAGCGACTCGAACGATTCATGTAGTGGACTCACAGGCGCCGAGTCTGACGCTGAATGGCCAAAGTGCCATGACTGTCGAATGCCACACTCAGTTTGTGGATCCCGGTGCCACGGCCTCGGACGTCTGCTCGGGAGACCTGACCTCAAGCATCGTTGTTTCCGGATCGGTCAACGCCAACGTGCCCGGCTTGTATGTGCTCCATTACAGCGTTGCGGATGCCAGCGGCAACATGGCTTCTGCGAGCCGGTCAGTAACGGTGGTGGATACCAAGGCACCGGTCTTCAACAGTCTGGTGGCAAGCACTAACGTGCTCCTGCCGGTCAATCACAAGATGATTCCCATCACCCTCAGCGCCTCCGTCACCGATGCCTGCGATTCAACGCCGGTTACCCGAGTCATTTCCGTAACCAGCAACCAGGCTATCATTGCTCCCGGTTCCGGAAACACTGATCCGGATTGGGAAATCACGGGCAATTTGAGCCTGAACCTTCGCGCCGAACGCGAAGGCAGCAAGCAGGACCGCATTTACACCGTCACTGTGGAAAGCGTGGATGCCAGCGGCAATCGCGCGACCCGGAGCGTGAACATCATCGCCCCGCACGACCAGGGCAAGTCTTCGGGGAATTAACGCAGCCATTTGAATAATTCATGGCCCGCCTCAGAAATGAGGCGGGCCTTTTTGTTCAATAGAGGCATTGGTGTTTTGGCTCGCAGTGCGGCGGGCTTCTCACAATTATTCAACACATGTGGCGTCGGCTCATGATGGCTTTCATTTCCTGTGCGGTTGGCTTCGCTTTTATTTTCTCAGCGATTGCGGCCAACGAACCGGTTCTTCCGGGAACAGGTTTGCTTGTGGATCGCGAAGATTGGTCAGCCAGAATGATCGAGGGCATAGACCGTTACTTCAGCCGCAGTCTGGAGGAAGCTCCCCAAGCGCGAGCGGCGCTTTGGCAACGTGATTTTTCCTCACCGGAAGGTTACGAAAAATCCATACAGCCCAATCGCAGCCGCCTTCGAGAAATCATCGGCGCGGTGGATCCCCGGCTTCCGGTGAATGCCTTGGAATTCATTTCCAGCACGGAAAGTCCCGCGAAGGTGGGCGAAACCGACGCGATGGAAATCTTCGCCGTGCGGTGGCCGGTGTTCGAGGGCGTGTTCGGCGAGGGACTTTGGCTGAGGCCCAAACTCAACACCAATGCCGTTCCGCTTGCTCGCATTGTGCTGCTACCCGACGCCGATCAAACCCCGGAAATGCTGGCTGGCCTGGCGCAGGGCCTGCGCCCCGAGTTGCAGGCGGCCCGGCGCCTGGCCGAAAATGGCTGCGAAGTGCTCGTTCCTGCTCTGGTCAGCCGCGCCGACACCTTTTCAGGAAATATAAACATCGACCGGTTCACCAATCAGCCGCATCGCGAATGGATTTATCGCCAGGCTTACGAACTGGGACGTCACATTATCGGCTATGAAGTGCAAAAGGTTCTGGCAGCCGTGGATTGGTTGCATGGAGATTTCCTCCAATCGAGCGCTCCTGCAAAGACTCCCATCGGTGTGGCTGGTTACGCCGAGGGCGGGCTCATTGCGCTCTATGCCGCAGCGCTGGATTCCCGCGTCAGCGCGGCTTTGGTCAGCGGTTATTTCGACTCGCGGCAGCGGCTCTGGCAGGAGCCGATTTACCGGAATGTGTTTGCTCTGCTGGAACAGTTTGGCGACGCGGAGATCGCATCGCTGATTGCGCCGCGTCATTTGGTCATCGAGCACAGTGTGACGCCGAAAATCGACGGGCCGCCCAAAGCCAAAGAAGGGCGGCTGAATGTGGCGGCTCCGGGCAAAATAAAAACGCCCGATTACGCCTCGGTGGAAAAGGAATTTGAGCGCGCCAAATCGCTGTTACAGCCCGGCGGTGCGGCTTTCGATCAACTCACGCTGATCTCCGGCGCGGAAGGCATGGCGACCGGGCCTTTTTCCGAACGCGCGTTGATTGCGTTTTTGCGGGGGCTTGGGATGAAATCGCGCGACTTCAAGTCTTCAGGAAATATACCGGAGGAGTTGAGAACCAACTTCGCTCCGGCTTTGCGGCAGGAGCGGCAGGTCAGCGAACTGGTGGACTTTACCCAAACGCTGTTCCGCGACTCGGAGCGCAGGCGGAACGCATATTTCTGGCAGGCGATTCAGGCTTCCTCGCCGGAGGAATGGACCGGCACCATGGGCCAAATGAGAGTCCGCTTCCATGAAAACATCCTGGGCAGGATTGACGATGCTCGCCTGGCGCTGAATCCGCGCAGCCGGAAGTTTGCGGAAAATGAACAGTGGACCGGTTACGAGGTGGTGCTGGATGTCGTTCCGTATGTGTTCGCCTGGGGTTATTTGCTGTTGCCCAAGGACCTCAAGCCGGGCGAAAAGCGGCCCGTCGTGGTCTGCCAGCACGGGCTGGAAGGCGTGCCCGCGGACACGATCAATGAGGATGAAAATTCGCAGGCGTTCAAGGCTTACAAGACTTTTGCCGCTCGCCTGGCAGAGCGTGGTTTTATTGTGTTTGCGCCGCACAATCCGTATCGAGGCGGCGACAGATTCCGCGTGTTGCAGCGCAAGGCCAATCCGCTGGGGAAATACCTTTTCTCGTTGATCATCGCGCAGCATGATCAGGTTCTAACGTGGCTTTCGGCGCAGCCGTTTGTGGATGCCTCGCGCATTGGATTCTACGGATTGTCTTACGGCGGAAAAACGGCGATGCGCGTTCCGGCAGTGCTCGACGGTTACGCGCTCTCCATTTGCTCGGCGGACTTCAACGAGTGGATTCACAAGAATGTCTCCCTCGATTTTCCCGCGAGTTACCTTTACACCGGCGAATATGAAATGCCGGAGTTCAATTTGGGCATGACGTTTAATTACGCGGAAATGGCGGCATTGGTCGCGCCCCGGCCGTTCATGGTCGAGCGCGGTCATCATGATGCGGTGGGCCGCGACGAATGGGTGGCTTATGAATACGCCAAGGTGCGGCGGTTGTATGCGCGGCTTGGCATCCCCGGGCGCACGGAGATCGAATTCTTCAACGGGCCGCACACGATCAACGCGCAGGGCGCATTCGCGTTCCTGCATTTTCACTTGAACTGGCTGGAGCGATGAGGGCAGGGGGCGCGAGCGAGGCTTAAGCTTTGGTTTCGCCCAGTTCGCACAACCGTTTGAATTGCTGGGCTGTCAACGGCATCACCGAAAGGCGCGATTGCTTTAAAAGCGGCAGTTCGGCCAGGGATTTGTCGGCTTTTATTTCCTCCAAAGTCACGGGTTTCTTGAGTGGCTTTTCCGGGACCAGATCCACGCACGACCAGTCGCCTTCCTTGGCGGTGGGATCGGGGTACGCCTCCTTTTCGGCGCGCGCCATGCCAACAACCTGCTTGTCGCTTACGCTGTGATAAAACAGCACCTTGTCGCCGCGCTTCATGGCGCGCAGGTTGTTTCGCGCTTGGAAATTGCGCACGCCCGTCCACGCGGTTCTGCCGTCCTTGGCGAAGTCGGCCCACGAATAGGCCTCGGGCTCCTGCTTGACCATCCAGTAATTCATGGCGGTGTTTTTAACCGCCAATCTCCGCCGGGCCAAGTTTAAGTTGGGATATCCCGGCGCGCCATTTTCCCGATTGAAAACGGCGTTTTCGTTTTCTAGGGTGAGCCGCATGAAAACGCCCGCTGCACTTTTAATTTTCCTCACGCTCGCCGGATTCTTGCTGCCTCTGCGCGGTGCCGACAAATACACCCTCGCGGTGATTCCCAAGGGCACGACGCATGAGTTCTGGAAATCCATCCATGCCGGCGCGCTCAAGGCCAAGGAGGAATTGGCCGCCAAAAACATCCAGGTGGACGTCATCTGGAAGGGCCCGCTGCGCGAGGACGACCGCGACCAGCAAATCCAGGTGGTCGAGAATTTCATGACCCGGCGCGTCAGCGGCATTGTGCTGGCGCCGCTGGACTCGCAGGCGCTCGCCGCGCCGGTGGCCAATGCCGTAAAGGCCAAGGTGCCAGTGGTGATCATTGATTCGGACCTCAAGTCGGACAAGCAGGTGAGTTTCGTCGCCACGGACAATTTCAAGGGAGGCCAGATGGCCGGCGAGGAACTGGGCCGATTGCTGGGTGGCAAGGGCAAGGTGATTCTCCTGCGCTACGCGGTCGGCTCGGCCAGCACCGAGGCGCGCGAAGCGGGTTTCCTGGACGTGATGAAAAACAAGTTTCCCGGCATCGAGTTGGTTTCCTCAGACCAATACGCCGGGGCGACCCGCGAATCCGCCTACCAGGCCGCGCAGAATGTGCTTAACCGCCACGGGCGCGACGTGGACGGCGTGTTTTGTCCCTGCGAACCGGTCACGGTCGGCATGTTGATGGCCTTGAAAAACATCGGCAAAACCGGCGGTCGCGTGAAGGTGGTCGGCTTTGACGCGGGCACTCAGCCGATGGAAGCGCTCAAGAAAGGCGACGTCCAGGCGCTGGTTGTCCAGAACCCGGTCAAGATGGGCTATCTCGGCGTGGAAACCATGGTGCGCCATCTGCGGGGCGAACCGGTGGACAAGCGCGTTGACACGGGCGTTTACCTTGTGACCGCCGACAACATGAACCAGCCCGAGGTGAAGGAACTGCTCAATCCGCCGCTGGACAAATACCTCAAATAACTTCCGGTAAAATAAAAGCCGACTTCTGCCCGCGTTTCGGCGCCTTGAATGATGACCTCGGACCCACGCCCCTTCCGATTGGCCGCCGTGTTGAATGCGGCGGGGCCGTTTCTGGGCCTGTTGCTGGTGATCGCGCTGTTTTCCCTCAGTGCAGAGGTGCGTCCTTATTTTCTGAGCGGCGCGAACTTCAAAATCATACTCACCCAAACTGTCGTGGTGGCGATCTGCGCCCTGGGCATGACGATGATCATCGTCGGCGGCGGGATTGATTTGAGCGTTGGCTCGGTCGTTGCGCTGTCGAGCGTGGCTGGGGCGACATTGCTGGTCCGGGACGCGCCGCCGGCGGTGGCCGCCATGGCGACGGTATGCGTTGCGGCCATTGTCGGATGCCTCAATGGTTTAATTATCTCACGGATCCGGTTGATGCCGTTCATTGTCACCCTTGGCATGATGGGCATTGCGCGCGGCCTGGCGAAATGGATTTCCAACAACCAGGCGGTGAATTTCCCCGAGTCGCCGATCAATGGCATCATGGCCCTCAACGCGCCGGACCGATTTTTTCCGCCGCCGCACGGGGTTTGGGTTGCGGTAATCCTGGCGGTGATCATGGCGGTGGTCATGCGCCAGACGGTTTTCGGGCGATTTATCTTTGCCATTGGCTCCAATGAAACCGCAGCGCGGCTTTCCGGCGTGCGCGTGGAGCGGCAGAAACTTTGGATATACACTTTGGCTGGCGTGCTGTTCGGCATCGCGGGGCTGATGCAACTGTCCCGGTTGACGCAGGGCGATCCCACGGTGGCCATCGGTCTGGAGCTGGACGTGATTGCCGCAGTTGTGATCGGCGGCGCAAGCCTGAGCGGCGGCTCCGGCAGCATCCTCGGCTCC
>CALJZV010000076.1 GCA_937983475.1 uncultured Verrucomicrobiales bacterium | reverse complement strand
GCCTCAAAAACCCACCAGCAGAGCAGCGGAATGTAAGGATCGCTCGCCACCTCGTCGTGGTTCATCACCGCTGAAACGAGTAGCAGGGCTTGCGAAGCGTTGAGCCGGCGCGCAGTGGAAGCGAATTGCGACAGCACTTCGGCATCGGTCTCCACCTGCGCCTGCGCAAGCACGGCAGCGAAGAGTTTCGATGGAAGCTCTGCGCGGGTGCGGTAGGGCGCGGTGTCCCCACCGCGCCGCGCTTGATTAGTCGGCGGCTCGCTGGGGACAGCGAGCCCTACCTGCGCTACGTTTAGAGCGGGAGAACTTGCTGTTGCAGTTCGCGCACCACCCGGTGCCACGCCCGGCAAACCGAGTCCACGATTCACACCCCATTGATCGCCGAGCAATCGCACGGTCCACGCCCGCACCGGCGCATACGGATGCTTCAACCCCTGCAACGCGGTTGTCTCATCCAGACCGAACGATTGATGCAACGCCCAGAGCGCGTTCAATGCGCCAAGACCGGTGTCCTGCGAGATGAGCTGTTTTAATTTCTCAACGGTTTCCGGGTCCTTGCGTTCGCCCAGCAGACGGACAGCGGTGTGGCGGTGCCACTTGTTCGGATGCGCCAGCAAGGCGATGAGTTGATCGGAAGTTTTCGCGGCAAGATTGATGTCGCGATCAAGCGTTGCCCTCGTGCCGCGCAGCCGGAAGATGCGCCCGGTGGTCGGGTCAATCTGGCTTTGGTAATGCTGGCCGTGCGCGATGTAATACTCGTAGAAATCGGCGATGAAGAGCGAACCGTCGGGAGCATTGGCAATGAAGACCGGCCGGAATGCCGGGTCAGCGCTGCGCAGCGCCGGTTCGCGGTCCACCGTTTCGAACGTCGCGCCGCGCAACAGCCGTTCGCTGGTCAGCACGACGTTATGCACCGGGTCGAGAGCGAAGAGGCGATTGGCAAATTTTCCTGGAAGCGCGGTGCCTTCGGCAAACGCGCCGAAATGCGTGAAGCGGACGGTTTGGTTCGTTGTTTTCATCGCGGGCAATCCGCCAAAAGAATAAGGATTGCGCGGCGGACCGAACTTGCCCGGGTCGAGGTGTTGTTTTGGATAAATGCCGCCCTGCACGTAATGAAAGCCACGTGTCTCGGCCCCATTGTGGCCGGAAAAAAGTCGCCCTTGCGCGTCCACTTCGAGCCCGAACACATTGCCGCTGCCCTCGGCGAAAATTTCATAAGCGCGGGATTCAGGATGGTAACGCCAAACCATGCAGCCCTCGAAATAGACGCCGGGCGCATCCGCCGGATCAATGCCCGGGCGCGTCACGCGACTGGAACTGGTGCTTCCATGCGCGCCGTAAAGCCAACCGTCCATGCCCCAGACCAGACCGTTGGCAACCGAGTGCGTGTCCTCCAGTCCGAACCCGGCCAGATGCACCACCGGCGGACCATCCGGAATGTCGTCGAAATTTTTGTCCGGATAAAACAGCAGATACGGCGGATGCGTCACCCAAACGCCGCCGCGACCGCGCACCGCCGAAGTCGCCATGTTCAAGCCGTCTTGAAACACTTTGTGCCGGTCGAATTGCCCGTCGCCATCCGTGTCTTCATGAATCGAAATGATGTCCGCGCCGCGATCATGGTTCGGCGGAGCGGGCGGAACCTTGTCGTAATGCGAGCGGAAAAACTTGTCGCGGCTGAGCATGGTCAGACCGGCCGGATACGGATACTGGCGATATTGCGTGACCCAGAGGCGGCCGCGTTCATCGAAACTGAAATGCGTCGGCTGCGCGACCGTCGGCTCGTGCAGCAGCAGCTCAACTTTCAATTCATCGGCGGTGGTCAGTTGCTGAAGCGATTCTTCAGGCGACATCTTCGGGCCGTGGACCAGTTCCGCAGTGCGGCCCAGCACGCGGCTCGATTCGCGGAATTGATCAAATGCAGAAGTCGTTGGCCTGTTCGTCAACGCGCCTCCGGGTTGATAGCCATCGCCGACGCGGAATTCCCAGGTTCCCTCCAGCACACATTCCCAGAAATAATTCATGATGAACGGCGCGTCGCCAAGGAAACCGCCCGGGCCGGACTCGTTGTAAACCCGAATGGAGAT
>CALJZV010000075.1 GCA_937983475.1 uncultured Verrucomicrobiales bacterium | reverse complement strand
TGCTGCTCCTCCACGCCGGAGAACAAGGACCTCGTCGGTTTGGCGATGTCCGAGGGCGTGCTGGTTTCGCCGGCGCACGCCGATGCGCGGGCCGCGTTGCTGGTCACCTGGCCAAACATCGCCTCGATGGTCAACACGGTGGACGAACCGTGGAGCACCAACGGCGTGCGGACCGCCTTCGCCGGATCGAACTTTGTCCTCGGCAACCGCAATGATCTGCCGACCAGCGCGGATAACATCTACCCGGCGCGCACGCTAGCAGGGTTGGGCGACCATGTGGCCGGGGACAGGCGCTACCTGATCCTGCTGGCGATCGACACCGGCATGTCCGGCGTGAGCGAGGGCGCGTCGCGCGCCGAGAGCGCCGCGTGGCTGCAACGGTTCGGCGCGCACACGGGCTTGAACCTCGACGGCGGCGGCTCGACCACGATGGTGCGGAGCGACCCGAGCACCGGTTTCAAGCTGCTCAACCGCCCGAACGGCGGGACGTTTCAGCGGCTCAACGGCAGCCATGTGGGCGTGTTCGCCCCGGCGTTCAGCGGACCGGTTCAGCCGACGTTTGTCACCAAGTGGCTCGTCGGCACGCGCGACAACAAGGTGAGCGACTTCTCAGCGGAGAGCGGCGGCGCGAACAATCCGCCCGGCAATCCGAACGGGCTGGATGACGATTACTATTTCGCCGGCACGTATCCCGCGCCCGTCGGAACGCTGCTCAAGGACGAGCCGTGGCAGTTTCTGGAGCGGGCGGTGATCCGTTTCAACCCGCCCAATGACACGACGCTGCGCTTCCATTTCAACCTGACGGGCGACGAGGCGCATGCGCAGAACCGGTTTCGCTATTCCACGCACGTCTTCCAGCAGGACGGCGACGGCGCGCGGGCGGTCACGCTGGAAATTCTGCTCAACAATGTCCTCGTTCACACCGCGTCCCTGACGCAGGGACAGAGCTATCGATCGCCCGAGTTCGGCGCCGCGGCGGTCAACGCCGTGACCGGCCCGAACGTGCTGACCGTGCGCCAGACCGGCGGCACGGCGCAGTGGAGCAACTTTGATTTTCACCAACTCGAAGTGAAGGCGATGCCGCCGGTGATGCGGATTGGGCAGTCTGCCGGCCAGGTTCAACTGGCGTGGACGACCAACGTGACCGGCTACGTCCTACAGTCGGCCACGAATGCACTGTCCGCGTGGTCCAACGTGACCGACGCGCCGACGGTGGCGGGAAGCGAGTTCGTGGTCTCACAACCGGTCGCGAGCGCGACAATCTTCTATCGCTTGCAGAAGCCCTGACTGCTCAAAATTTGCATCGAGCGAGTCCCTGGGCGTGTTTTCAATGGGATCTTCAGCGGTCTCCCCCTTGCTTACCTTTCATAATCGGGGAAACTTTTTACAGGAGGGAAATTATGCCGAAGATTTTATTCGCCATCACTGGCAGCAACCATTTGACACTGGCCGATGGAACCAAAAAGCCGACCGGATTCTGGGCCGAGGAGTTTGTTGTGCCGCATTCGGAGTTCCGGCACGCCGGCTTCGAAGTGGACATTGCCACGCCGGGCGGTGTGGAACCCTCAGTGGACCAGGCCAGCCTTTCATTGGAAATGAATGACAATGACGCCGAGCTGATTCAGCACTACAAGGATTACATCGCGCAGGTGGAGGAATTGAAGCATCCGCTGGCGCTGGAGGAGCTGGGCGACAAGGAAATTGAAGCTTGTGACGCGCTGTTTCTTCCGGGCGGGCATGGCCCCATGGAAGACCTTGCGCGTTCCGAGGCACTGGGCATCCTGATCCGGAGAATGCACGAGGTTGGCAAATTGATCATTGCCCTGTGTCACGGGCCGGCGGGTTTATTGCCCGCCAAGGATGAGGAAAACCGGTGGATCTTCCGCGATTACTGGCAAACCGCCTTCACCAACGAGGAGGAAGCGGCCATTGGGCTGCTCGACCAGTTGGAATGGAAACTGGAATCCCACATTCGCGAACTGGGCGGGCAGTTTGAGCACTCGCCGCCAATGCAACCCAAGGTTGTGGCCGATCGCAATTTGATCACGGGCCAGAACCCGGCGTCCGCGTCCGACCTGGCGCATGAAGTGATTGCCCGGCTGGAAGCGGCTGTGGCGCGATAATTCCAGAGGCAAATCGAAAGTCTGGCCGAGCTGCATGAGGTCTGTTTAAGCTGCTCGCGTGAAATTTTTGTTACGCCTGTGCTTGGTTTTATTTTGCCTGGGGATGATTCTTTCTGCGGCGGAGGCGGCCTCGCAACCGCCCAATGTCATCCTTATATTTACAGACGACCAAGGCTTCGGCGACGTTGGGGTCTTCGGCGCAACATCCTTTAAAACGCCTCATCTGGACCGCATGGCCAAGGAAGGCCGCAAATTCACCAATTTTCACGTGGCACAGCCGGTTTGCTCCGCCTCACGGGCTGCGCTGTTGACCGGCTGTTATCCCAACCGCGTCGGCATACACGGCGCGCTGGGGCCCTCGGCGCGTCATGGCTTGAACACCAATGAAGTCACCTTGGCCCGCTTGCTGAAACAAAAAGGCTACGCCACGGGCATGGCCGGGAAATGGCATCTGGGCCATCATCCGGAGTTTTTGCCCACACGGCATGGCTTTGACGAATATTATGGCGTCCCCTACTCCAACGACATGTGGCCGCATCATCCCGAAGCGCGAAAAGGCACCTACCCGCCGCTGCCGCTCATCGAGGGCGAAACGGTGATCAAAACCGGCCTGGAAGGCCACGACCAGGCGCAGTTCACCACGCAGTTCACCGAGCGCGCGTTGCGGTTCATTGAGCGGAACAAGGACCGTCCATTTTTCTTCTACCTGGCGCATCCCATGCCGCATGTGCCGCTTTACGTCAGCGACAAATTCAAAGGCAAATCCAGGCAGGGACTTTACGGTGATGTGATCATGGAGATAGACTGGAGCGTTGGGGAAATTTTGAAGGCGCTGAAAAAGCACCGGCTCGACAAGGACACGCTGGTCATCTTCACCTCCGACAACGGCCCCTGGCTGAGTTATGGAGACCACGCCGGTTCGGCTGGGCCATTGCGGGAAGGCAAGGGCACGACTTGGGAAGGCGGCACGCGCGTTCCCTGCCTCATGAGGTGGCCTGGAAAGATCCCTGCCGGCCCCACCTGCGACGCCATGCTGATGACCATTGATCTGTTGCCCACTATCGCGAAGCTGATTGGCGACGAGTCGCCGCGTCAAAAAATTGACGGCCTCGACGTCTGGCCGCTGATTTCCGGCGCAAAAAATGCAACCAATCCGCACGCCGCCTACTTTTTCTGGTACGGCCCCAATGAGTTACAGGCTGTCACCAGCGGGGACGGGCGGTGGAAGCTCCTACTGCCGCATCAATACCGGACGCTCGGGGGCAGCCCTGGAGGCACCAATGGCATTCCGGCGAAATATGACCAAGCCCGGATTGTCTCGACCGAATTATACGACCTTAAAAATGATCCCGGAGTGCAAAGAAACCTGGCTGCGGCGCATCCTGAGATCGTCCGCCATTTGACCGACCTGGCCCGGAAAGCCAGGGAAGATCTGGGTGATTCGCTCACCGGCCACAAGGGCAATGGAGCCAGGGAGCCGGGTCGACTGTGAGGACAGGCATTTTCTCGGCTTGATTTACGGCGGCTGAAATGGCCCATTCAAAGGAAATTAAATTATGATCAAATTCTGGCCCGACTGGATTCAGCAAGCGCATTCGTCATTGGTTCCCTATTCACATGCCCACACCGGCGTATTGGACACGCTCAGCGCTCCTTTAAATTGGCCCCTGGAAGTTTGGGTTCTGGCGGCTTTGGCTGCGGGCATCCTTGCCTTGGGCGTCGGGCTTCTTCTGAAGTTTTCCAACAAATAAGCCTCGGGGACGCGAGGGCGGTCAATTGGGGAAAAAAACCGTTGTCGGGTTCGCCCTGCGAGGGCACGATGGCGCGAATTTCATTTCGCCATGAACAACCCGTCTTTTCATTTCAACCGGCGCCGTTTCCTTAAAACCTCCGCCGCGATTGCCACAGGCTCGACGCTGCCCAAGTGGTTTCTTGAAGAAGCCGAGGCGCGCCCGAAGCCAACGCGTGTCCTCTCGCCCAACGATCAGCCGGCCATTGCGCTGGTTGGCTGCGGCGGCATGGGGCGCGGCGACGCCAAAAAAGCCTCGAGCTTTGGCCGCGTGGTTGCCGTCTGCGACCTCGATGACGCGCGCATTGCCGAGGCGAAGAAGCTGTTCCCCGACGCGGCAGTGTACAAGGACTTCCGGAAAATCATGGAGCGCGACGACATTCATGTCGTCATTTGCGGCACGGTGGACCACTGGCACACCCTCATTTCGCTGGCCGCCATGCGCTCGGGCAAGGATGTCTATTGCGAGAAGCCGCTGACCTTGACGATTGACGAAAGAAAGCGATTGGTGCGGGCCGTCCAGAAAACCAAACGCATCCTCCAGACCGGCAGCCAGCAGCGGAGCAACAA